>JAGHCG010000225.1 GCA_021160565.1 bacterium
CCTGTATCCCCTCCTTTCCTGTTTTTTCTTATGGAGGATACAGGATGGTCTTTATTTTGGTCAAGTTTATTTTTGAGGAAACAATGTAATTTCATAGAGATTATTTTTGAGGAATAGCGGCGGGTTGACAGGGGAAGGAACAGGGTGGTAAAATACTTTTTGCTTAACTGGGGCCGTAGTTCAGCGGTCTAGAATGCCAGACTGTCGATCTGGAGGTCGCGGGTTCGAATCCCGTCGGCCCCGCTGAGGCTAAACCTTTCCTCCTCAGGAAGAAGCAAATTGATATGATAAGGTTTAGCCTTAAGTAGGAGTGAACATATGGAAAAAGATTTTTACAAAAAATACTGGCATACAACCTCTCATATTTTAGCTCAGGCAGTTAAAAGACTGTTTCCGGAAGTTAAACTCGGCACAGGTCCTGCTATTGAGAATGGTTTTTATTACGATTTTTACAGAGAAAAACCATTTACTCCTGAGGATTTGAAGGCAATTGAAAAAGAGATGAAAAAAATTATAAAGGAAAATTTAAAAATAGAGAGAATTGAAGAAACAAAGGAAAAGGCAAAAGAAATTCTTAAAGAGGAGCCTTTTAAACTTGAAATTCTTGAAGAAATTCCTGATGAGAAAGTTTCCTTTTACAAACAGGGAGAATTCATTGACCTATGTGAAGGACCCCATCTTAATTCAACAGGAGAGGTTAAACATTTCAAACTTTTAAGTGTTGCTTCTTCTTACTGGAGAGGAGATGAAAACAGAGAAAGTATGCAGAGAATTTATGGAATATCTTATCCTGAAAAAGAGGAACTGGAAAATTATCTGAAATTTATAGAAGAGGCAAAAGAAAGAGACCATAGAGTACTTGGGCCTGCTCTTGACCTTTTCAGTATCCATCCAGAATTTGGTTCAGGTTTGATTTACTGGCATCCAAAAGGAAGTATTATAAGGAAAATAATTGAGGATTTCTGGAAGGAAGTTCACCTGAAAAATGGATATGAAATTGTTTACACTCCTCATATTGCGGACGTTTCTCTCTGGGAAAAATCAGGCCATTTATCTTTTTATAAGGAATACATGTTTCCCCAGATGGAAGTTGATAATGAGAGAAAATTTCAGTTAAAACCGATGAACTGCCCATTTCATATTTTAATTTATAAAAGTAAACTGAGAAGTTACAGGGATTTACCTATAAGATGGGCAGAACTTGGAACTGTTTACAGATATGAAAAGCAGGGAGTTTTACATGGGCTTTTGAGAGTGAGAGGTTTTACACAAGACGATGCTCATATATTTTGTACTCCCTCTCAAATTGAAGATGAAATTATGAAAATTATTGAACTTGTGAGTTTCTTCTTAGGAAGTTTTGGATTTAAAGATTATAAAGTCTTTCTCTCAACAAGACCTGAAAATTTTGTTGGTACTCCTGAAAACTGGGAAAAAGCAACAAATGCTCTTGAAAATGCTCTTAAAAAGAAAAATATGGATTATGAAATTGACCCTGGAGAAGGTGTATTTTATGGTCCGAAAATAGATATAAAAATAAAAGATTGTCTTGGAAGAGAATGGCAATGTTCAACAATTCAGGTGGATTTTAATATTCCTGAAAAATTTGAGATAAAATACATAGACAGGGATGGGAACTTCAAAACCCCCATTTTAATACACAGAGCAATTCTGGGTTCTCTTGAAAGATTTTTTGGAATTTTAATTGAGCATTATAAGGGAAATTTCCCTTTATGGCTTGCCCCTGAACAGATAAG
This sequence comes from bacterium, assembly GCA_021160565.1. GTDB lineage: Bacteria > Ratteibacteria > UBA8468 > B48-G9 > JAFGKM01 > JAGHCG01. The sequence continues at coordinate 1,758 of JAGHCG010000225.1, forward strand.
AATTTTGCCAATAGCAGAAAGACACAATGAGTTTTCAGAAAAAATAAAATCTGCTCTTTCTGAATTCAGGACAGGGATTGACCTGAGAAATGAAAAGATAAACAGAAAGATAAGAGATGCTGAAAGTGAAAAGGTTCCATATATGATAATCATTGGGGATAGAGAAGTTGAAAGTAATAAACTTGCTTTAAGACAGCACAGTAAGGGAATGATTGGAAATTTTTCACTTGAAGAGATTAAAAATCTTCTTAAAGAGAAAATTGAAAAAAAAGAAATTGAAGTATAGACAGATTTAATTTTTTTTTCTATAATAAAAAATAATTGTAAGAAAGGAGTGTAGATCGACAGAAAAAAGAAAAAACAGGAAGAAAGAAGATATAGAATAAATTTTCAGATAAGAAGTCCGAAGGTTCGACTAATAGGGGAAGACGGGAAGCAGTTTGGTATTGTTGATAGAAGGGAAGCGTTGAATATTGCGAGGGAGAAGAATCTTGATCTGGTTGAAATTGTGCCAAACGCTTCTCCTCCAGTATGCCGACTTATGGATTTTAAGAAGTTTTTGTATGAGCAGAAAAAGAAAGAAAAAGAGATAAAGAAGAAGCAGAAAACATCTCAGCAGAAGGAAATAAGGTTTACTCCAGAAACAAGTGAGCATGATTATAAATTTAAAAAGCAGCATATAGAGAATTTTTTGAAGGAAGGGTACAGAGTAAAAGTAACAGTATTTTATAAAGGAAGAGAAATATTACATAAAGAAAGAGGATACCAGATACTTGAAAGATTGATAAAAGATTTATCAGAAGTCGGGAAAGTTGAAAGGAAGCCAAAACTTGAAGGTTCAAGATTAAGTTTAATTTTTATTCCTTTATAAAAGAGGTGAGAAAAGATGCCAAAACTGAAAACAAAAAAATCGGTTGCCAAAAGATTTAAGATAACTGGCACGGGAAAAGTGAAACATTTTGGAGCAGGAGGAAGTCACCTCCTTTCCAAAAAGAATTCAAAGAGGAAAAGAAGAATTAAAAAAGCACAAATATTGAAAAATAAGGGAGATGTGAAGATAGTAAAAAGACTTCTACCCTATGAAAAGTAAAGGAGAAAAAAATGGCAAGAGTAACAAATGCACCCGCCTCAAGGAAGAGAAGAAAAAAGATTCTTGAAAGAGCAAAAGGATACAGACAGGCAAGGTCAAAACTTTACAAGAGAGCAAAAGAATTTGTGGAAAAAGGTTTAACATATGCTTACAGAGACAGAAAAAGAAAAAAGAGAGACTTCAGAAGTTTATGGATTACAAGAATTTCTGCTGCATGTAAGGCAAATGGAATCTCTTACAATAGATTTATTTATGGACTTAAAAAAGCAGGAATAAACCTCAATAGAAAATCCCTCTCTGACCTTGCCTTCAACCATCCAGATGCTTTTTCTGAAATTGTGGAAAAAGTAAAAGGGGTTGTAAACTTAGATAATGAGAAAGTTTAGAAATTTAATTTTGGTTTTGATTTTATTATTCCTTCTCTATCTGAATGTAAACTACACC
>JAGHCG010000141.1 GCA_021160565.1 bacterium
ATATATATCTCATTTTTGGATTTTATGTCAACTCAATTAATTTCCTCCAAAAGTGGAGATGATAAAAGAGAGATTTTAAGCACCAAGAATAGGATGAGTAGCAGGTACAATTCCTGTGATAAAGTCAATTATCATCCACATTCCACCGGTGAGAAAGGCACCTATTATAATTCCAAGAAAAAAAGGTTGTAATTTTTTGTAAATTTTCTGCCCGCCATATCTTAAAATCAAAAACTTTAAAAGCCATCCAATGAAAATAGAAAACCATGTGAAGTAAATTGGAATAGTAGCTGCAACTGCAAGTCCTATTGGATGGAGAGGAAAACCAGGAAAGTTTAATCGGAGGAAATTAAGAATTAAATATACAATAGCTCCTATACCAAAAAAGGAAAATTCATATTTCCCGAACCCATAAGGATGAAGGAGATATTCTTTCACCCATTTTACAGTATAGCGAACATAGTGAGTAAACTGCCACCCTCCAAGGTTTATCCCTCCATATTTGTAAGCAATTGTAATAACAGAAATGAAAGACCCAATAAGTCCCACAATTATTGCGATTATTGAAGCAATAATCACTTTTTTAGCACATACTTTGAATTTATGAGCAAGAGCAAAAAAGTTAGCTGTGGAAGTCATAACCATGGTTCTTAAATCACATGCCCAGGGAGAGGTAAATCCCAGTGCGGTAATTCCATTTTTTCCTATCGCTTCTGTTCCGAAAAGATTTACACTCATTCCTGCTGGTACAACTCCACTTCTTGCATATGGAGTACCTGCCTGACATACAACTCTTGTAATACCCAGGAATGTGAGAAAAGCCAGAAGTGTGAAAGTTATGCTGTGAATAAATTTCAATCCTGCGAAATTAAGCCAGAAAACTATCACAAAAAAGCAAATAAAAATTCCAACTATATATTTCAAATTTCCTCTTTCTTTTAAAACAGATCTCCAGTAAAATCTTTCCTGCCATAACATTATAAAAACCATCATAAACATGGCTCCCATACATTCATATCCTGCTTCAATTCCACTGAAAGCCCAGGGTTCGGGTGTTGTTTTCCCTATTCCATATATATTGAACATTCCCTTTTGAATAGTAAAAAGAAGGAAAAATAACCACAGTCCAAAAGATACATCGAGAGAGACAAAATATATAAGTCCTATGACCTCAAAAGCAATTCTTATATTGAGAGAAGTTGTTCTTCTGAACAGAGTAATGGTTCTGTTTAAATGTAATTGGGGAAGTTGAGGAAAATATGTATTCAGACAGTAAATACTTAAAATAACCATCGGGATAGAAATTCCAAGATAGAAAAGTTTATCTTTCAGAACAGGAGGAAAACTATCTTTTTTTCTGGAAAGTTCTTCTGGAACAGAAGTTAAAGGATAAAGAAGTCTTTCCTCTTCTATCCATCTTTTACTTATCAATGTCATAAGAAAGATGGAAAGAAGGTAAACAGAGAAAATGAGAGCGAACCAGAGAGTTAAAGGTAAAATCCACATTTTCCAGGGAATGGAAACTCCTTTTGGTAATCCTTCAAAAAACCACTTTACTGCATTTTTATCTGAAACAGTCAGAAGTTTATTTATATAAGGTAAAAAAGATTTTTCCCAGCTGGGATCAGCATAATAATAAACCCCAGGTAAAAGAGGGATTAAATTTAAAGTAAATCCCCACGTTGGAATAGCACAGGATACAGCCATCATTCCAAAAATTATAACAAGTTCTTCTGATTTTAAAGAGGCTTTTTTATTTATTTTGTTTACAATTCCGTTGACAAGAATAATCAAGAAGAAATAAAAAAATGCTGCTCCAATACTGTAATCAGAGGTTAAAGAAGCACCTTTGGAGATTAAAACTCTCATGGGGTCAACTACCACTATGAGAAGGGAAAAGATACTGCCTATTAATACAGATTTCCAGAATCTTATCTTTTCCATTTAACTCTCCGTGTTTAATAATGGATAAACTGACCACCATCTACTTTTATATCTTCTCCGGTGATATGATTTGCAAGGTCAGAAGCGAGAAAAAGGATTACTTTTCCTATTTCCATACCTTCTGGATAACCTTCTTTATTTTTGTAAAGTGGAATATTTTTTTCTGTAAATTCTCTTCTTTTTTCTGGTGGAATGAATGGGTCAAGCATTGGAGTGAAAATTGTTCCTGGAGATATGGTATTCACATTTATATTGTAAGGAGCAAGTTTTTTTGCAAGTCCTTTTGCATAACATATTTTTCCAGCCATTGCCACACAATATGCATTATCGCCACATGTGTGGGCTGCTATGGATGAAATTATTATAATTTTTCCACTTTTCTGGTTTATCATTATAGGAGAAACAAGTTTTCCAAGGTAGTAGCAACTGTAGAGATGAACTTTCATAACTCTATCCCAGTTTTCAGGAGTATCCTCTTTTGGTTGAGCGATTCCTGCACAATGAACAAGTATATCAATTCTTCCAAATTTATCCATTACTTCTTTTACTATTCTTTCCACTTCCTTATACTCTCCTACATCTCCTTTTACCAAGATTGCCTTACCTTTTTTTCCTTTAAGTTGAGATAAAAGATTTTTCGCTCTTTCGTCGTTCCTGCTGTAATTTATTGCAACATCAACTCCTTCTTCAATAAATAATCTTGTTGCTGCTTCTCCCATTCCACTTGAACCACCTGTAATTAGTGCCTTTTTTCCTTCAAGACCCAGTTTCATTTTCCCCTCCTTTTTCTTTTTAGTATACCATACTATACCACTTTATTGAATATTTTGCAAGAATAAAATTGAGAGGATTGAAAAGAAAGTGATGAAATATCAAAAGGAGGAAGGATGAAAAAATTGAATGAAATCTCAGGGAAAATAATCCTTCTTACCCTTGAGATTTTTCCTCTATTTTCATAGGGATTTATAGCTATTTTTCTGATTAAAGAAAACTCCTCAAATTTAGCAGATACTTTTGCAATGGCTTTTGGTGTAATTATTGGGATTGTTTTTATTTTCATAATAAAGTGCCGGCGAAGAAAAGATAATCCATCTTTCTAAAGTTTCTTTTTCTTATTTTACCAGAAAAATATACCTCAAAATAAAGGCAATAGCAACTATAATAACAACCCAGTTTAGTTCTCTATATTTCCCGGAGAAAAGTTTCAGTATCACATAAGAAATAAAACCAAAAGCCATTCCCTCACCGATATTATATGTTAAAGGAATTCCAACGAAAGAAAGAAATGCCGGAATTGCTTCAGTATAGTCCTCCCAGTTAATTCTTTTGAGACTTGGAATGATCAAACTTCCTACAATTATTAAAGCAGGAGCAGTAACAGGATAAATTGTAACTCCACCCACTCCTTTAATTCCGGTCCCTATCATTTTTACAAAAGGATGAAAGAAAAGAGCAAAAAGGAAAAGGAGTGCTGTAATCACGGAAGCAAAACCTGTTTTTCCTCCTGCTGATACTCCAGCAGCACTTTCAATATAACTTGTTACAGTACTTGTTCCCAGTAATGCCCCAACTGTTGTCCCCACGGCATCAGAAAATAATATTCTATTTGCTCTTGGCAGTTTCCCATCTTTTATAAATCCACCAGCATGTCCTATACCAATGGCAGTTCCCACAGTATCAAAAATATCCATAAAAAGGAAGACAAAGATTACTGTAAAAAGTCCAGATTTAAGCGCACCAATTACATCAAGTTTTAAAAATGTAGGAGATAAAGAAGGAACTTTTCCAACAATTCCTTGATATTTTATAATTCCAGTAAAAATTCCAATAATGGCAGTAATCACCATCCCAATAAGAATAGCTCCCTTTATTTTTTTTGCCATAAGAATTCCAATTATGAAAAGTCCAGCAATTGAGAGAAGAACTTCTTTATGATGAAAATCTCCAAGAGTAAGGATAACTCCTCCTTTCTGAATAATTCCTGATTGAAGTAATCCAATGAAAGAGATAAAGAGTCCTATTCCTGCAGCAATTCCTGCCTGTAAAGATTGTGGAATAGCATTAATTAATTTTTCTCTTATTCTCCATATTGAAAGAATAAGAAAAACAATACCTGATATAAAAATAGCTCCAAGAACTTTTTCCCAGGAAATACCCATCCCTAGAATTACAGTAAATACAAAATAAAAATTTTCTCCCATTCCTGGAGCAAGAGCTATGGGATAATTGGCATAGAGAGCCATTACAAGTGTTGCTATTGCTGCTGAAAGACATGTTGCCACCATTACTGCACCAAAATCCATTCCTCCCTGAGAAAGAATGGACGGTTGAACAAATATAATATAAGCCATTGCCATAAAAGTTGTAACTCCTGCAATTATTTCAGTTTTTAAATTTGTTCCCATTTCTTTAAATTTAAAAAATCTCTCAATCATTTTGACTCCTTTTTATTTCACCACTTCTCCCAGTGCAGAACATCTTTCAGTGTTCTCTTTGGTGGTGATGGTGTTTCTTCAGGATGCCCAATTGAAATCAAACTTATCAATTTGTATCCTTCAGGAACATCAAGATATTTCCTTATTTTTTCAGCATAAAACTTTTTATCCCCAGCAATCCAGCAACTTCCAAGTCCAAATGCTTTTGCTGCAAGTAAAATATAGGTTGTAGCAGCAGAACCATCTTCAAGATAATATTTTGTGTCTTTGCAGAAAATAGCAATACATACAGGAGCATCTTTTATAAATTTTCCATAATCAGTCATTTCTGCAATTTCTTTTCTTCTCTCTTCTTCGGTGATAACGATAAATTCCCATGGTTGAATATTAATGGCTGTTGGAGCAAGTCTGGCACAATCTATTATTTCTTCAATTACCTCACGTGGAATCTCTTTTTTCTGATATTTTCTTACACTTCTTCTTTCTTTCAATACTTTTAAAGTTTCCCTTGAGATTTCCATATCTCTTTCTCCTTTTTATAAAGGGAAACAAGTTTTGTCTGTTATTTATTCCTCTCATAATTTTTATTATAACATCTTTTTAAATCTCCGCCACTCTACCACACCCCGGGAGTGCTATCCCTTTGAATATAAATAACTTCGCACCCCCGGGGTGTGGTTAGTAGTCGATGCCTTTTCGTGCTTTAATTTCAGGAAAAGGATGTTTTATTTTTCTCATTTCGGTTATCAGATCAGCAACCTTCAATAATTCATCAGAAAGTGCACATCTTCCAGTAATTATAATTTCTGTTTTTTCTGGTTTTTTCTTTAAAAAATTTATGAGTTCTTTTTCAGATAGAAATCCATCTCTCAATGCAATTAAAATTTCGTCAAGAATTATTAAATCGAATTTTTTCTTTTTTAGAAAAGATTTTATTCTTTCCCAGTTTTTTTTGAATTCTTTCTTATACTCAATAAGGTCTCCTTTTGTGAAATGTTGAAATGCAGGATGGCTGGTGGCAAAATGATAAATTTCAATGTTCTTTTGCTGTTTTAATATTTTTATTTCACCTGATACAGGTTTCTTGAAAAATTGGATAAAACATACTTTTAGATCAGAACCTGCTGCTCTTACTGCTGCTCCAATGGCTGCGGTTGTTTTCCCTTTTCCTTCTCCTGTATAAACCTGAATAAGACCTTTTGATAATTTCACTCTTTGTATATTACAGGCTGTCCTGTTTCGGCTGATTTGTATATTCCTTCAATTATTCTTGCAACAGCAATAATTTCATTCTTTTTTGTTATGGGTTCTGTATCATTTTTTACACACTCCACAAAATGTTTTATTTCATCATCATATGGGTTTGTTTTTGGAACTTGTGGAATTATATCTGTTAGAGTACCGTTTGTTTCAGAATAAATTCTCACAGGGTTTTCAGGATTTTCAGGGTCTGGAAGTTGTGCTCCTGCTTCTGTTCCAAATAAACTTGCTTTAAGTCCTGTTTCTGAATTTCCAGCCCAACTTGCTTCAACAAAAAGAGTTGCTCCATTTGAAAGTTTTACAAATCCGCAGGCAAGGTCTTCAACATCCATTTTTCCTGTGGCTTTATCTCCTTTTCTTGTTTCTGGAGGAGGCCATCCACCATCAGTTGCTCTGTCCTTGAACTTATAATAGGTTGAACCAACTACAATTTCTGGCATTGGACTTCCAGCAAGATAAAGCACAAAATCTATCATATGAACTCCTACATCAAGCATTGGACCTCCACCTGCCATTTTCTTATCAGTAAACCATGTTCCAAGTCCTGGAATTCCTCTTCTTCTTAAATAACTTGCTTTCATGTAATAAATTTCTCCAAAAAATCCTTTATCAATCATTTTTTTCAAAACAATTGCTTCCCCCGTGAATCTTCTGTTAAACGCTCCCATAAATTTCTTTCCTGTTTTTTCAATTGTTTTTACAAGTTTTTCTGCTTCTTCCTCTGAAAGACACAGTGGTTTTTCACATATTACATTTTTTCCTTTTTCAAGTGCCTTCACAGATTGAGGAAAATGAAGGAAATTGGGAGAGCATATACTTACTATGTCAAGGTCTTCTTCCAGTAAATCTTCCCAGTTTGTAAATGTTTTTGGAATATTGAATTTCTCAGCAACAAATTTGAGTTTTTCTTCATTTATGTCAGAAATAGCAACAACTTCAACATCTTTAAGTTTCTGAAAACCTGGAATATGTGCTACCTGAGCAATTCCACCTGTTCCTATAATTC
>JAGHCG010000047.1 GCA_021160565.1 bacterium
AAAAACAATCCGTTTTACAGGGAAAGAATAAGAGAAAAAAAGGAGAAAATAGGAGAATGTGTTGGGATAGATTTTTAATGTCTCAACGTATCTTTATTTTGTATAGATTTTTACTTGACACAACAGGACCACTGAAAAAATTTGACCATATAGAGAAAATAAGTAAAATATATCAGAAAAGAAAGGAAAAAAATGGAAAAGATAAAAGTTTTGGTAACAGACCCTCTGGAAGAAAAAGGAATAGAAATCCTGAAAAATGCTGGTTTTAAAGTTGATGAAGTTGGAAAGCAATCACCGGAAAAACTTGCAGAAATAATTAAAGATTATGACGTTCTGATAGTGAGAAGTGGGACAAAAGTTCCAAAAGAAGTAATTGAAAAAGGAGAAAAACTTAAAATCATCGGGCGTGCTGGAGTAGGACTTGATAATATAGATGTTGAAGCAGCCACCTTAGCAGGAATAGTTGTAATGAATGCTCCTGAAGGAAATACCATTTCTGCTGCTGAACATACAATTGCTTTAATGATGGCTCTTGCAAGAAATATACCTTCTGCAAATAATTCTGTGAAAGAGGGAAAATGGGAAAGAAAGAAATTTATGGGAACAGAATTGTATGGAAAAACTCTCGGAATTATTGGACTGGGAAGAATTGGAAAAAGAGTAGCAGAAATAGGAAAGGGTTTGGGAATGAAGATTGTTGCTTATGACCCCTATATTTCAGAAGAAGTGATAAGAAATATGGGAGTGGCTGTTGTAAATTTAGAAGGAGTTTTAAAACAGGCAGATTTTCTAACCTTTCATATACCTCTTAATGATGAAACATATCATCTTATTGGAGATAGAGAATTTGAAATGATGAAAGATGGTGTTTTTATTATAAATTGTGCAAGAGGTGGAATTATTGATGAAGAATCCCTTTTAAGATATATCAAAAAAGGAAAAGTAAAGGGTGCGGCTCTTGATGTTTTTGAAAAAGAACCGCCAGAAAAAAATCTTCTTCTTCAACTTGACCAGGTTATAGCAACTCCTCATCTTGGAGCGTCAACAAAGGAAGCACAAATGAATGTGGCTCAACAACTTGCTCAACAGATAGTGGATGCATTGCAGAAAAGAATTGTTAAAAATGCTGTAAATTTACCTGCTCTTGATGAAAAAAGTCTGGAGTATATAAGGGGGTACCTTTCACTGGGAGAAAAAATAGGAATTTTCCTCAGGCAACTTATAGATGGGGAAATAAAAGAAATTGTTCTGGAATACAGTGGAGAAATTATAAATTATGACCTTTCATTGGTGAGGGCAAATGTAATAGTTGGTTTATTCAGTGAAGAAGAAAATGTTAACTTGGTAAATGCGCCTCTTATAGTAAAAGAGAAAGGAATAAAATTAAGAGAAATCAGAAAGGAAAAGGCAGATGAATTTACCAATCTTATAACTGTTGAAGTTAAAAACTCCAAAAAAGTTTCTGTTTCAGGTACTCTTATAAGAGAAGAACCAAGAATTGTGAAAATAGATGGATTTTCTGTTGAAGCAGTTCCAAAGGGCTACCTTTTAATATGTTATAATGAGGACAAACCAGGAATTATGGGACATATTGGAACAGTACTTGGCAAAAGGGGTATAAATATAGCATCAATGACTCTTGGAAGGAAGAAAAAGGGAGGTCCAGCAATAACAGTTCTCAATCTTGACCAGGGGATAGATAAAGAGGTAATAAATAAAATAGAGGAGTTTCCAGCAATACATTCGGTCAGACTGGTAAGGATTTAAAAAATGGAACAAAAAATGAAACATAATAATAGAAAAAAATTAAAAGGTAACCCTTTAATAAAAATATTTAAGTTTTTGAAATTCCTTCCAGACTGGCCTGCTGGTTAACTCCTTTGCTAATTTTATCTGACATAAGTCAGAAGAAGCGAAGGAGGTGATTAAAATTAACTCAGTAAACACAATAAAACTGGTGCTTCCATGGTTTATATTATGGGGAGCAATTTCCATCTTGATAGGTTATCTCTGGAGGAAATATATTGGTGAAAGAACCATTAAAGCAGCAGAAAAAAGAGCAAAAGAAATAATACAGGAAGCTGAAAATCTTGCTTTAAGTAAGAAAAGGGAAATTGACCTTGAAGCAAAAGAATTACTTTACAGATTAAGAAGTGAATTTGAGAGAGAAACAAGAAATAAAAGAAAGGAATTACAATTTCAGGAAAAGAGGCTTCAACAGAGAGAAATAAATCTGGAAAGAAAATCTGAAATACTGGAGAAGAAAGATGAGGAACTCTCTCAAAGAGAAAGGAAACTCGAAGAAAAAGAAAGGGAATTGAGAGACAGAGAAGCAGAGCTTTTTGCACTTATAGAAGAAGAGAAAAAGAAACTTGAAAGCATTTCAGGAATTACAAGAGAGGAAGCAAAGGAACATCTTATAAAACTGATGGAAGAAGAAGCAAGAAAAGAGGCATCTAAAATTCAGCAAAAACTTGAAGAAGAAGCAAGAGAAAAAGCCGAAAAAAAAGCAAAAGAAATTTTACTTTCTGCAATGCAAAGACTTGCTCCTGAAGAAGCAAGTGAAAGCGTTGTTTCTGTGGTAAGTTTGCCAAATGATGAAATAAAAGGAAGAATAATTGGAAGAGAAGGAAGAAATATAAGAGCGTTTGAAGCCCTCACAGGTGTTGACCTTATCGTTGATGATACTCCAGAAGCAGTGACAATTTCTTCTTTTAATCTCTACAGAAGAGAAATTGCCAGAATTTCCCTTGAAAAGTTGATTGCAGATGGGAGAATACACCCTGGAAGAATTGAAGAAGTGGTGGAAAAAGTTAAAAAGGAAATTGACGAAAAGATAATTGAAGAAGGAAACAATACAATTTTTGAAGTTGGAATTGAAAATGTACATCCTGAACTTGTGAAATTGCTTGGAAAATTAAAATACAGAACAAGTTATGGACAGAATGCTCTTCAACATTCAAAAGAAAGTGCTTTTCTTGCTGGAATGATTGCTTCTGAACTTGGACTGGATGCAAAACTTGCAAAGAGAGCTGCTCTTTTCCATGATATTGGAAAAGCAGTTGACCAGGAAGTAGAAGGTTCACATCCGGAAATAGGAGCAGAACTTTTAAGAAAATATGGAGAAAGAGAAGAAGTGATTGATGCTGCTTTATCCCATCACAAAGACCTTGATGTAAATTCTCCTTATACAGTGATAACTCAAATTGCTGATACTCTTTCTGCAACAAGACCTGGAGCAAGAAGAGATACTCTTGAGAGATATATAAGAAGGATTGAAAACCTTGAAAAAATCGCCTCTTCATTTAAAGGTGTTGATACAGCATTTGCAATTTCTGCTGGAAGAGAAGTAAGAGTTATTGTTAAACCTGATGAAGTTTCAGATGAAAAGGCAAAAGAACTTGCAAGAGAAATAGCAAAAAAGATCGAGGCAAATATGGAATATATAGGACAGGTGAAAGTCACTGTTATAAGAGAAAAGAGAGAAATTGAATATGCAAAATAATGAGAGTTTTGAAACTTCACAGATGGGATGTAAATGAAAAAGAAGCAATAGAAATACAGGAGAAATTAAAAGAAAAATTAATTCTAAAACCTTATGAAGGAAAAATTGAAAAAATAGGTGGAGTTGATTGTTCTTACAAAAATGATAAGATTTATGTGGGTTTTGTAGTATGTAAGTTTCCCTCCCTTGAAATTATAAACCAGTATTATCTGATAAGAAAAGTAAACTTTCCATATATTCCTGGATTATTTGCATTCAGAGAAGCACCTGCAATTGTTGAACTGTTTGAAAAAGTGAAGGAAGAACCAGACCTTATAATCATAAATGGACATGGGATTGCTCATCCCAGAAAAGTTGGCATTGCCTCACACATAGGAATATTGATTGAAAAACCCACCATAGGGTGTGCTGAAAAAATTCTTTATGGAACTTATTCTGAACCACCTTCATTTTCACTTTCTTCAACATTTATAAAAGATAAAGAAGGAGAAATAATAGGACATGCAGTAAGAAACTATCAGGGAAAAATAATTTTTGTCTCTCCTGGAAATCTTATTGACCTCAGACAGACATTATCAATTACTTTACAATCTCTTAAGGAAAATTTTTCTTTACCTGTTCCTCTTTCTCTTGCTCACAGATTATCGGGAGAATTATTGAGAAACAGTTGTTAATTTCTCTTCTTTTAAACTTTCAACAATTTCCTTATTAAGAATACAACCAGGGTCAGGTGCTTTAAAATCTCTGTAATAAGCATATGCTCTCGCAACACATCCCCCACATACAGAAAAATATTTTCCTTTACATCCATATCTTTCAGGATGATTTCTTCTATCTCTTATTTCATTCAATACCTCTGAATTTTCCCACACCTCGATCAAATTTTCTGCTTTTATCTCTCCGTTCTTCTTGATGTTTCCTATAACAACATCTGGCATAAACACACAAGGAGTTATTGAACCATCTGGTTGAAGCGCAATATAAGCTCTCCCTGCTCCACAACCTCCAATTAACTCTACAAGTGTCTTCAATTTCTCTGCATTTCCTGTGGTAAAATGACCAATAACACTATATTTTCCCTTTCCAAGTTCAAACATCTGTTTACAGTACCTTCCAAATTGTGGAGCAGTACTTAAAAGAGTTTCTTTCCCTGACTGTAAATCCTGATAGAAAATTTCAAATAATTTTTCTCTTTCTTCACATGTAAGGTCATTTTCAAAACCACCTCTTCCACAGGGAATATAATTGTAAAGAACAACCTTTCTTATTCCCAACTCGTCTCTCAGTTTTATCATTTCAGGTATTTCATTTCTTAAAATTGAATTTTCTCTTGCCACAGTATAGGAAATACAAACTTTATCTCCCTCTCCAACTTTTATAAGATTTTTTATTCCATTTAAAGCTTTTTCAAAAGAACCTTTTACTCCTCTAAATGTATCGTGAACATCAGGAGTTGAACCATCTAAACTTACACCATAATAAGCAAAACCTATATCTTTTAATCTTTCAGCAACTTCTTCAGTAATAAGAGTCCCATTTGTATTTATTGACATATAAAGCCCTGCTTCTTTCCCTATTTTAGCAAGTTCCCAGAAAACAGGATCCATAAGAGGTTCTCCACCTGCAAATGCAAAAGTTGGAATATTTGTTTTAACTATTTCCTCCATAACTTTTATTTTTTCTTCTCTTGTAAGTTCATTCGGAAGTCCTTTTGAAAGAATACCAGCATCTTCATAACAGTGTTTACACCTTAAATTACATCTTGCAGTAATATTCCACACAAGCATCAGTGGTTGAGAAAAAATCATCGGAAAGTGAACTCCAAATTTTACTACTGTTTCAGCAATATTTAGAATAGATTTTCTTATAACTGGTTTTTTAATAGCTTCTGGGAGTTTCTCTTTTTCTATTCCAAAAGTCCTGCATATATGGTCAAAAATAATGTAAGAAATTACTGTATCTCTATCTTCAAAGAATCTTTTAATAAATGGTCTGTTATCTCTGGCATATTTTCTTACATGATTTTCCAGTTTTGTTTTACCGTTTTCTTCCTTTTTTAAAAGCCCTGCCATAATGTTTCTCGCCAATCTGGTGTTAAGAAACTTATAAATATTTTCTCCTTTAATATGATTTAAAAGTTCCACAGGATTAAACGGAAAATTATTGAGATTCCAGAGTCCCATTATTCACCTCCTTTTTAAAAATCCCACTTACTCTATTTCTGCTGAAAAAACTTTTCTGAGTTTTTTAAGATTTATATTCGCCTCTCTCAGAATTCTCCTTATTGTTTCATGGCTTATTTTTGGGACAATTTTGTTTTTTTCAAGATAATTTTTAATTCCATAAAGTGTCCAGTAAGAAAAAAGAAGCCCCATTTTTCTTGGAGATTTTTTAACTATCTCAATTATTTTCTTTTTCACATGAATATCAAATTTTTTCTTTTTCCCTGCTTTTGGAGATTCTATTATTGAAGATGGTCCCCAACGATTAAATCTGTGTATCCATTTTCTC
>JAGHCG010000147.1 GCA_021160565.1 bacterium
AAGGAAGACCCTGCAACAGCGAGTACTCCTCTTATAACAACTTTAGCCGACATAATCGGAACGGGCATTTTTCTGGGGATAGCACATTTAATGCTTGGTTGATATATGAATCAAGTGTACAATTCATTTAACAGGGAATATCCGGTTTGAGCAAGTACTGCCCTCACCCAAGTTACCCCACACTGCCCTTCGACAGGTGCAGGGAGCAGATTTTCGGATAACTTCACATACCCACAAAACGTTATACCAAAATAATAAGGAGAAGCCAGCATCTTCATAAATACCAAAAAGTTCCCAGCCCTAAAACTTTCGGCTTATTTCAATTGAGGGGGACCACCCTCCACAATTCAATACATGAGAGAATTTGTTGTATAATGTATTCAAAAAAGGAGTTAATTATGAGTGGAATTTATATGTTAATTCCGACGCTTCTTGTGGTTTTTGTTTCATATCTTATAGTGAGAGCAGGAGCAATTGCATTGAGAATGACAGGAATGGAAGAAGAAAAAGCAAGGTTTCAGGCACTTTCAGCGTTTACAGGAACAGGATTTACCACAAAAGAAGCAGAATTTGTTGTTAATCATCCTACAAGGAGAAGAATTATAAGCTGGCTGATGATACTGGGACATGCTGGAATTGTTACTGTTATCGTCACTGCCACTTCCTCTCTCATTACCACCAAAGGTTATCAACTTTCAATAAATGCTCTCTTTTTAATAGTGGGGATTTATTTAATTCACAGGCTTACAAGACATAAAAAACTGATGAGAAAGTGGGAAGATTTTATTAAAAGAAAACTCATGAAATTGCCTCAGTTTGACGAAGGACTTGCTGAGGACCTTTTACATTTTCTTGAAGGATATGGGCTTGTAAGAATACCAGTTAAGAAAGGTTCGGAATTTGTGGGGAAGGAAATTGGAAAATTAGGTCTGAAAGAAAAAGGAATAATTGTTCTGGGAATTGAAAGAGGAAAAAAATGGATGCATGCACCAGAAGATTATGAAAAAATTCTTTCAGAGGATAGAATTGTTGTTTATGGTCCTCTTTCAACTTTAAAAGAATTCTCATTAAAGAAAGGAAAAGATGAAGAGAAAAGGGAAAAAGAGGGATAAATTGAAAGTTGCTGTGTTTGGTTCAATGAATACAGATATAATTGCATATGGAGTGAAGAGATTCTTAAATCCTGGAGAGCAAACAGTGGGTGGAGTTTTAAAAATAGGTCCGGGAGGAAAATCAAGAAATATTGCTCAGATGATATCAGTTCTACTGGGAAAAGGGAAAGTTGCTATGGTAAGTAAAACAGTAAAAGATAATTTTAATTTGTGGAAAGTACCTCTTGACGCACTGAAAAAATATGGAGTTATCACTGACTTCATAAAGGTGGCTGAATTTAAAAAGGAAGAGAAATTTCCGGGTATTGCTATAATTCCTGTTGACAGGAAAGGAAGAAACCAGATATATGTTTTGCCAGGAATAAATGAAGAATTCAGCAGAAAAGACATTGACGATGTAACTTCTCTTTTTGATATTTTAAAAACAAATCAGGGAATAATTGTTCTCACTTTTGAAATGCCTTATGAAACATCTCTTTATATAGTTGAAAAAGCAAAAAAGTATGGAATAAAGGTTATGATTGACCCTGGCGGAATAGAGAAAGGGAAAAAATACAGGAAATTGCTGAAAGGGTGTTATTTTTTAAAACCAAATGAGTTTGAAGCAGAAATCCTTACCGGAATTAAAGTAAATAATTTTAAGACGGCGAAACTTGCAGGAAATAAACTTTTAGATTATGGAATTGATAATGTTCTTATTACCTGCGGGAAAAAGGGAGGATATTTTTTCTCAAAAGGGATTTATGAGTACATTAAAGTGCCTGATTTGAAAATTAAAAGTGAATACAGAGATGAAACAGGTTGTGGAGACCAGGTAAGTGCTGCAGTAGTATATGGAATCGTAAAAAGAAAAAATATTTTTGAAACAGTAAAAGAGGCAATTCTGGCAGGATGTTTACAGTTTTATAAAAGGGGAATAAATCCAGTTAAAAAGAGCGAAATAAAAGAAGCGTTAAGGAGAATAAAATGAGCAGGATTTCCCCCTTAAGAAAAAAAGTAGAGAAATTGAAAAAGGATACATATGCCTTATATCTTGCTTACAGAGACCCGAAAGTCCCATGGTATGCAAAAGTTTTTATCATCGGGATTGTGGGATATGTTATAAGTCCTTTTGACTTAATTCCAGAATTTATACCTGTTGTTGGGTATCTGGATGATATAATCATTCTTTCAGCAGGGATTTATCTTTCAATAAAGATGATACCACAGGAAGTATGGGAAGAATGTAAAAGAAAAGCAACCTTAGAAGAAATTGATGGGAAATTCAAATGGATTGGTACTTTTATTGTTATTCTTGTGTGGATATTTATAATTTTCATTTTTGTAAAAAGCATTTCAAAAATTTCCATTTTGAAAACTGGGCGATGAGAGAAAAATGAAAAGATATAAAATTCTCGGATTTTGTGTTTTTGCTTTGCTTCTTTTCCAGAGTGAATTAAAAGGAGAGGAAAAGGGAATTATAGGGAGTTTTTATTTCAGCACATCCCAAGTAAATGTAACTCAGTTTGATATTACATATACAAGAGCAGTTATACCGTGGGAGGCGGTTGAATCGGAGGAAGGGAAGTTTAACTGGAAAGCAGCACCTTTAAGAAAAATAGATTATATTCTTAAAAAAGGTATTAAAGTTGTGCCTGTGATAAGAACTGTTGGTGCTAACTGGGCATTGAAGTATCCCGAAAGGAAAAGTTCATCTCCACCAAAAGATTTAAATTCTTCTTTTCATCCAGAATATGGATATAGCCGTTCTTATTATAATTTTGTTTATACTGTGGCAAAAAGATATAAAGGGAAATTCCCGATTGTTGTTATTGAAAATGAAGTAACAGCAAGGGGTTTCTGGAATGGGACAATGGATGAATATATAAAAGTTCTTATTACAGCAAAAAAAGCACTGAAAGATGCTGAACCTGAAATTAAGATTGCTGACAGTGGTCTTGCTTCTCTATGCTGGGGATTGCTTATGGTGAATGAATTTTTTGAGAAAGGAAGGGAAAAAGAGGCATTTGAGTTTTATAAAAATTATTTCAGAAACCAATATGGAAGAATGGCTGGTAAGGAAGGGAATGAAAAAGAAAGAAGGGAAAAGGCAGCAGAAGAACTGGTGAAAAAACTTACTCTTTCTGTCTTTTACAATTTAAAATCTGCAATAATTTTCCCATTCAGCAATCCAGAACACAATATAATTGGACTTGGAGATGAAAGAAGAAAACCTATTGAAGAAATGATATATGCTTTTAAAACTTCTTTGAAATTCTTAAATTATCCTTTAAGAAGAATACAAAATTAGTTATAATAGTAAAAATAGAGCAAATGTTTGATACATTTAAAAAATACCTTGGAGGGAGAAGATTGGAATACCTGTATTAATGGTAATTTTTTCTCTGCTTATTACTAAAATTTAGGAAGGTGGGGAATAAATTTATGGAAAATAAAAAAAATATTTTCAACCTTGACCCATTAGAAGGAGAAATACCTTATCCCATTGATGAAGAAACAAAAAAATGGCTTGGTGGACTTGTTTCAGGAGGAGTTTCTTTAAAATATGCACCTGGTAGGTTTATTATTTCCCCAAATGAAAATTTAATAGCAGGACATACCTACAATTTTGAACTTTATTATTATCCAGAAGAAGTTAAATTAAAAGAAGGGTGTGTAATAAAATTTTCTATCCCAAGAACTTGGACACAGCCTAAAATTAAGAAAGGTAAGCCAGGATATGTTGAAGTTTTCACTTCTTCAGGATGTAAAACAGAAGTTTATTTAACTCAACTTGAAAATTTAAATTGGTGGATAAATGTGAAAATTAAAAAGGGTTTTATACCACCTGAGGGATACTTAAAAATTAAATATGAAAATGTTACAATTCAGAAATTTCCACAGAAAGAATGGAATAACTGGAGAAATTCCTTTAGAGTAATTATTGATTTTAAAGGGAAGAGAAATTTTAAAGATTTGCAAGTTTTAAAAAAAGAAAAAGCAATAAAACCAGTGATTATATCTGCCCCACCGGCAAAATTTCTTGTATCAACTCCATCTATTGTTAAACCCAGGGAAAAATTTATATTAAAATTCTCTACACTTGATAATTTTAATAATCCAGCATATCCATATCC
>JAGHCG010000215.1 GCA_021160565.1 bacterium
AATTCTGATGGGAGATGCAGTTGAACCCAGAAGAGAATTTATTGAAAGATATGCAAGAGAGGTAAAAAATCTTGATATATAATCTCTTCTCTAAAAAATCTATATTTTTCTGGAGGACTAAATGGAAGAAAAGAAAATAATTCCAGTTGGTGTTGAAGAAGAAATGAAAGAGTCCTACCTTGATTATGCAATGAGTGTAATTGTGGGTAGGGCTCTTCCTGATGTTAGAGATGGTTTAAAACCTGTTCACAGAAGAATTCTTTACGGTATGCTTGAGTTAAATCTTGAACCTGGCAAACCTTTCAAAAAATCTGCAAGAATAGTTGGAGAGGTAATGGGAAAATATCATCCTCATGGTGATGCCCCAATTTATGAAGCAATTGCAAGAATGACACAACCATTTTCTTTAAGATATCCTTTAATTGAAGGACAGGGAAATTTTGGTTCAATAGATGGAGACCCTCCAGCTGCTATGAGATATACTGAAGCACGTCTTGCTCCAATTTCAATGGAGATTCTTGCTGATATAGATAAAGAAACTGTTGAAATGATGCCAAATTTTGATGAATCTCTTATGGAACCTGTAGTTTTACCCAGTAAAGTTCCAAACCTTCTTATAAATGGTTCTTCTGGTATTGCTGTAGGGATGGCAACAAACATTCCTCCTCACAATCTGAGTGAAGTTGTTGATGCACTTATAAAGGTCATAGATAATCCGGATATTACAATTGAAGAAATAATGGAAGTCCTCCCAGGCCCTGATTTTCCAACAGGTGGTATGATTTGTGGAAGAGAGGGAATTAAAAAAGCATATACTACAGGGAAAGGAATAATAATCCTGAGAGGAAAAGTTGAAATAGAAGAAGAAAAAGGAAGGCAGAACATAATTATAAAAGAAATACCATATGAAGTTAATAAAGCATCTCTTGTTGAACACATAGCCAGACTTGTGGAAGAGAATAAAATTGGTGGAGTGAGTGAAGTAAGAGATGAATCAGATAAAGAAGGAATGAGAATAGTTCTGGAAGTAAAAAGAGGAGAAAATGTAGATATAATAATCAATCAACTTTATAAACACACTCAACTGCAAACAAGTTATGGAATAATAAATCTGGCTCTTGTCAATCAGCAACCCAGACTTCTCAACATAAAACAACTTTTACAGTTATTCATTGACCACAGAAAAGAAATTGTAATAAGAAGAACAAGGTATGAACTGAGGAAGGCAGAAGAAAGATACCATATAGTACTTGGAATTATAATTGCCCTTGATAATCTGGATAAAGTAATAGAAACCATTAGGAAATCAAAAACAGTTGAAGAAGCAAGAGAAAAATTGATGAAGAAATTTAAAATGACAGAAAAACAGGCATCTTCTGTTCTTGCAATGCCTCTTTCCAGATTAACAGGACTTGAAAGGGAAAAGATACTTAAAGAAAGGGAAGATCTGGAAGATAAAATAAAGGAATATAAAGAAATTCTTGGAAGTATAGAAAGGGTGAAAGACATAATAAAAAAAGAACTGAATGAGATAAAGAAAAAATTTGGAGATAAAAGGAAAACAGAGATAATAGGTGAGGTAGAAAAATTTGATGACCTTGACCTTGTGAGACCTGAAGATATAATTGTCACAGTTTCCCACCATGGATATATAAAGAGAACATCTCTTGAAGCATACAGAAGACAGAGAAGAGGTGGAAAAGGATTTGTTGGGGCAAAAACAAAGGAAGAAGATTTTGTAAAACATTTATTTGTAACCTCAACCACAGATACAATTTTATTCTTTTCTGAAAAAGGAAAGGTTTACTGGCTCAAAGGTTATTTAATTCCTGAAGGGAGTAGAACATCAAGAGGTAAACCGATAGTTAATCTTTTGAGGATTGATCCGGGAGAAAAAATAACCACTGTAATTCCTGTAAGAGAATTTTCTGAAGACAAATACCTTTTAATGATAACAAAAAATGGAATTGTTAAGAAAACCTCCCTTAAAGCATACAGTAAACCGAGAAAAGGCGGGATAATTGCTATAGGATTGAGAGAAGATGATAGACTTATAGATGTTAAAGTTACTGATGGAGAGCAGGATGTCCTTCTGAGTACAAAATATGGATTGAGTATAAGATTTTCTGAAAAAGAAATAAGACCTTCTGGAAGAACTTCAATGGGAGTTATTGGGATAAGATTTAAGAAAGAGAATGATGAAGTTGTTGGAGGAGAAATATTTAATCCTGAAGATGAGGAGAAATCAATATTCACTGCATGTACAAAAGGATATGGGAAAAGAACAATGGTATCTCATTACAGAAAACAGCACAGAGGTGGGAAAGGAATTATTGACATAAAAGTGACAGATAAAAATGGAGAAGTTGTTGGAATAAAATGTCTCAAACCAAAAGACGAAATAATTCTTCCAACTAAAAAGGGGATGGTTATAAGAATTAAAGCATCCGATATAAGAGCAGTTGGAAGAAATACTCTTGGAGTTAAACTTATAAATCTTGCACCTGATGATGAAATAACAGATATTGCTCTTGTTGTG
>JAGHCG010000029.1 GCA_021160565.1 bacterium
GGACAGACAATAAATCCAGAAGTAAAGGTGGCTGTTGCCGATGGAGAGGATCTACAGGGAGGTTCTTTCTATCTTCATAATGCTGAAGGATACAATGTTTTAACCTGGAGTGGTTCAGTTCACTGGATTTCAGGACAGTATCCGCCAAAGCCATATACCAATAATATAGGCTGGAATGCATGTTTTTGTCCCTTCTGGAGATGGGCTGGAAGGCAATTACCATAAATGGAATTAATAAAAATAACAAAGAAATTATTTTTGGTGAGATGTAAAGAAAACAAACTCCCGGAATGTAATATATATGGTGTTTTATACTCAAAAGGGAGTTTTCTGATTGATTGTGGCAATGGATTCTCGGCAAAAGAAATGATAGAGAAATTTAGAGAGACGAAACACCCGATAACCCATATTTTTCTGACACATTGCCATTTTGACCATTCTCTCGGTGCTGGAATATTTAAGAGGGAAGGGATAAAGATAATTTCGCATATCAATGCAGCAACATCACTGAAAGAGGAAATATTTCGGGTCTGGTATGAACATCCAGAAAAAGTAAAACCTGTTGAAGTGGATATTGAGTTGAAAAAAGAGGAAGAAGTAAATATAGAGGAGATGAAAATAAAGACAATTTATACTCCCGGACATACTTCTGGAAGTATGAGTTATCTGATAGAAATAGAGGGGAAGAGGTGTCTCTTCACAGGTGACTTAATTGCTGAAGAAGGAGAACTTCCCTGGGCAGGAAGTATTGATTTTAATATGGAAAAAGTAATTTCTTCTCTGGAAAAGATTGATAAAATAGATTTTGATTATTTGTTTGGTGGACACTGGTATTCTCTGAAAGATGGGAAAAAGTGGATAGAGGAAGGGATAGAGAAGGGAAAGAGAGGTAAGTGGAAAATAGATAAAAGTTTTAAGGAATATAATTTGGAGGAGGTGAAAAAATGAAAAAATATAAATATATAAAAATTTTGTTGGGGATGGTTATTTTTTCAACTGCACTTTTTTCTGAACCTCAACAGAAAATATTTCCTGTTTCTCCATATGTGGACCCTTCTCAATTAAGTATTCCAGGGGGAAAACATTCCTTTTACAAAATCCCGTGGAGAGCATATCTTGAAACAGTCCCAGGAATAAAATTTTTAGATGGAGTTGGTTTTCATTATACAATTCCTGTGAGGGCAAACCAGGATGTTCTTGTCAGAATGCTTGCAGAGAGTGGTTTTAAAAGAGCAAGAATAGAAATTCCCTGGTGTGGTATAAACTGGGAAGAAACAGGATTAAGGGAAAACGCTGAGAAGGAAATTTTAAAAAAACTTTCTGCTTGCAAAAAATACAATATAAGACCTTTAATTCTTCTTAGTGCACATCATGGATTTCCCTGTCCTGCCAGAGGATTTAAAAAAAAGGTTGTTAAAGATGCACCTTCTGGAAGCAGAAAACTTGTCCTTTCTGATGTAAAAGGACTTGTTCCTGGATATACAGGTATTTCAAATCTTACAGGATATAAAATGGCAGAAGTTATTTTCAAAGAAATTGATGAAAAAACAAATACAGTAGTCCTTTCAAAACCACTTCCAAAAAGTATTAAAGCAGGAGAGGAAATACCAATGGCAAGATTAAAATACCGTCCATTTTATCCAACCTGGACACCTCAATTTCAAGAGACGATGAATGGCTGGCTTAAATATGTTGATATAGTTTGTGATACTGTTAAAAAGATGGGTTTTAAAGAGTTTGATGTTGAGATATGGAATGAACTTACATTTGGTTCTGATTTTGTTGAAAGAGCAATTGTAAAGTATTATAGTCCCCCTCCAGAAGAAGCTAATCCACCTGATGAAACTGACTGGATTTTTTATTCAAAAGAAATTCCTGTCTCTGATGATGTTTTTGCAGTTCTTATAACTTTAGGAAACCTATACCCTAACCTTGATTTATGGATAGATGATGTATCGTTTAAAAAGAAGGGAGGAAAAAATTTAATAAAAAATGGTGGATTTGAAAATATTTCTGAAAAAAATCCACAACTTCCTGAATTATGGAGCGCTTCATTTTCTTCCCCTGATAAAATTTATCTGGATACTTCAATCAAACATACTGGAGAGAAAAGTATTTGCCTTTCCAAAAAGGGGAAACATAAAAAGATTGTACAATTATTTTATCTTGGAAATGGAGGAGGTATACGGCAGAAATTTGAACCGGGAGAATATATTTTTTCCTGTTGGATGAAGGTTAAAGGTAAAAATGTAACTTATGGTCTTGATGGAGTTCATGGTGCAGGTGCAGGTATTATAGTTGAACATAAAAATGGTAAAACAGACAGATATTCTGTTAAGGCAAAAAGGATTTATCCGCCGGTTCTCTGGGAAATTGGAAGACAAACAGTCAATTTTGTAAAAAAGAAATATCCAGAGGTGAAATGTATATGGGGATTTTCAAACACAACATTTTTCAGATATGCTGTCCCTATTCTTCCTCCCGGAATGGATGGGCAGTCATATCACCCATATATGGGTATAAAAAAATTTCCAGAACAGGAAGCAAGGCCGAAAGATAATCTTGAAGGATTTACTCCTGATTTAAAACTGATACTTCCTGAAGGATGGTCCTGCACTTTTGTTCAGACAGAAAGTTTAATGAGGTTGATAAATCCGGAAGCAAGAAAGAAAAAGCCAGAGGGAGTGGAAAAATTTGAGCATTATATGAGTGAACACGGGTTTTATCCAAGAGGGATGGGAATAAAAGATAGAAATAAAGCACTCATTGTTAAAGCAAAATGTTTGATAAGGTCTTTGCTTTTCTGGTTGAATAAAGGGATTAAAGCCCAGTATATTCACTGTGCCTGGCAGAAGGATGACCTTGATATGGGAATACTTTTAAGCAGGTCAGTTGAATTAAACTCATATCCAGAAGGGGAAAAGTTAAATGAATATCTTTCTCCTGCTTTGAAAGCATTGAAAAATGTTGTCAAAAAATTTGAAGGAAGTAAACAACTGAGTAAAACAAGAAATCTTGATTTTGAAGTTTTTGCCACTGGAAAACAGAAAAAAATTTTTGAAGGAGACAGAACTCATCCTCCGTTATACCACAGAGATGTTTTTGTAATTCTTCCATATCAGATAAATGAGAAAAAATTTGTAATACCTCTTTATGTGATGACTTATGATATAACGAAAGAAATAGAGAGAGAATATTATATTTTGAAAGTGAAAAATGTTAAAGGAAAAAGAGCAAAAATTTCTTACTATGACCCGTTAAAAGATGAAAAAGTGCCATTTGAAATAAAAAAAGTTTCTCAGGCAGACATTACTCTTTACCTTCCTGTTGTTGATTATCCCTATCTGTTAACGATAGAAGAGGAGTGAAAAATGAAAAAATTTACTTTTTTTATGGTTTTTATTTTCAGTTTTGTGGGGAGTGCTTTACCAGTTGAAATTTCAATTTCTACTGGTGATAAGTACAACACATTTATAAGAAAAAATTTTTCTGAAAAAAAACCGGTGGAAATATTCATAAAATTAAAGAATAGTGAGGGAGAAAAAAAAGAAGGGGTTTGTTTTATAGAAGTCAGGGATTATCATGGAAAGGAAGTTTTTATTGGTAAGAGAAGAAAAATTGAGTTATCCCCGCGGAGTTTAAAAGAAGTGAAAGAAAAGTTTATTCCAGATAAATATGGTTTTTTTGAGGTGTTTTTCATTCTGAAATTAAAAAATCAAAAACTGAAAAAATCGCTTCCTTTTATAATTATTCCACCATATCATCCTGGATTAAGACCTGACTCATTTTTTGCAAGCAATACAAATTGCTGGAGAGATTTCAGCAAAGCGGAGTTTCATCAGAAAATAGGTTTAAAAGTTTACAGGCAGCATTTTGCTGATATGTGGAGCTGTCTTTCAAAAAGTTCAAAAAAATTTCGTAAACCAGAAGACCCTATAGAATTTGATTTTTCTCTTCTTGATAGATATGTTGAAAATTGTAAAAAACATGATATAAGTATTCTCGGGATTGTTGGATATGCAAATCCTGTTTGGGCGAGGTCAGAAGAGGCGCAGAAATTGAGGATGTATGGTCCCCCAAGAAGCATTGAAGAATTTATAAGAGCAACCATTCCTGTTGTAAAAAGATATAAGGA
>JAGHCG010000072.1 GCA_021160565.1 bacterium
GAAGATAGCAGTAATATTTACGGTCCTCCATTTTTCATATTAAACTATGCAATTATAAGGAAAGAAAGATGAAAATAGGTGTGTGGCTTCATGATTATTTTTATAGGAAGTATTATGGAAAAACCAATGTATGGACTTGAAAAAGATGGATGGTTTTTTCTTAATATTGAGAAAGTTATGGAGGTAACTCCTTATATATTAAAGGATATTAAAAAACTTGGGGTAGAGTGTATTGAAATAGGAGGACCTTTATGGAGAGTAGAAAAAATGGAGGAGGTTTTGAAGAATAGAAGAGATATTGAAATTATACTCCATACAGAAGGAGATCCGCCACCCGATAAAATGAATTCTTACAATTTCCATACAAGAATCGCCTCTATTGAAAATGTAAAAAGAAATATAGATTTTGCTGAAAGAATAGATTCTTCAAAAATTGTTCTTCATCCTCCTCCCTTCTGTGAATTTGCAGTGGATATAATAAAAGAAATAGTGGGATATGGCAAAGAGAAAGGAGTGAATATATGTATTGAAAATTGTAAGTATGGAATAGAAGGAATTGAAGAATTGATGAAGTATGGTGAAAGGATAGAAGATTTACTATTTACTTTCGATACAGGACATTGTAATATAGGTTTTTCTCCTGCTGAAGGAGTAAAAATGCTGGGAAGTAGAATTTCTCATATTCATTTACACGATAACAATGGGAAAAAAGACCAGCATTTACCTCCAGGAAAAGGAAACATTGATTTTGATAACTTTTTTACCGAACTCTGGAAAATTGATAGAAAAAAATTGACAGTAACTCTTGAATGTGATAAACCAGGAGTTAATTATGAAGAGGTATTTGAAGAATTGAAGGCTTTATTTTTAAAAAGGTGGAAATAATGGAAAAGTTGGCAATTGAAGGAGGAAAACCTGTAAGAGAAAAAACATTTCCTAAGAGGACCCCTTTTGGAGAAAAGGAAATAGAAAATGTAATAAAAGTACTCAAGTCACAGAATTTATTTTTTTATCAGGGAAAAGCAGTAAATGAATTTGAAAAGAAATTTGCGAAAGAATATAAAGTTAAATATGCAATTTTATCATCTTCTGGAACATCTGCTATTCATATTGCCATTGCCGGAATAAATCCAGAACCAGGCAGTGAAATCATCACAGCACCTGTAACTGACTTTGGAACAATAGCAGGAATTTTATATCAGGGATGTATTCCTGTTTTTGCTGACTGGAAAGAAAATACATTTAATATTGACCCGGATGATATTGAAAGAAAAATTACAGAGAAAACAGCAGCAATATTAGTGGTGCATCTTTTTGGAAATCCCTGTAATATGGAGAAAATTATGAAAATAGCCAGAAAGTATAAATTGCCAGTAATAGAGGATTGCTGTCAGGCATATTTTACTCCCTATAAAGGAAAATATGTGGGAACCATAGGAGATATAGGTTGTTTTTCAATGCAGCAATCAAAACACTTAACAGCAGGAGAGGGAGGAATAACAATCACAAATAATAAAAAGTATGCAGTAAGAATGGCTTTATTTAGAGATAAAGGATGGGCAAGAAAAAAATGGGGACCCAGAGCATATTTATTTCTTGGTTTGAATTATAGACCAACTGAAATTACTGGAGCGATAGGATTAGCCCAGTTAGAAAAAGTAAAGGGAGTAGTTAAAAAAAGAAATAAACTGGGAGATTATCTTACAAAATTACTTAAAAATGTGCCTGGAATTTTACCCGCTCCTGTAGTTAATGGTGGTAAACATTCTTACTGGCTTTATCCCTTTAAAATAGAGGGATATAATCCGAAAAAGTTTGTAAAGGCACTTGTTGCAGAAGGTATACCGGCAGCACTGGGATATACAGGAAAACCAATATATCTTTGCAGTGAAGCATTAAGAGGAAAAAAAACCTTTGGAAAATCAGAATATCCTTTTAATCCATATAATCCCGAAATTGAATATAAAGAAGGACTTTGTCCTGTTGCTGAAAAAGAACTTCAGAGAATATGTGTGACTTATATAAATGAAAACTGGGAGAAAGAAGATATAGAGGATTATGCCAGAGCGGTGAAAAAAGTTGCAGAAAATTTGAAAAATGGATAAGTTTATTGTTGGTATTGGAAAGGTAGATATAACACCTCCTTTTAATATCCCTTATCTTGGATTTTATCCAAAAAGACATGATTTTTTTAAAGGAATACATGATCCTCTTTATGCAAGAAGTTTATATATTTCAGATGGAAAGGAAGAAGTGATAATAATTTCAGTTGACAGTATCGGATTTTCAAATACTCTTCTTGGAAAAAAGAGAAACTTTACAGATGAAATAAGGGAAAAAATAGAGAGAAAAACAGGTGTAAAGGGAAAAAATGTAATGATATCTTCTTCTCATATTCACTCAACTCCTGAAACTATTGGTATACGACCTTTAATGAAGCATAAAGGAACTGCTGAATGGTTAGAAGTTATCAAAGAAGAAATTACAAGTTCTGCTATTTCAGCGAAAAATAATACATTTAAAGGTATGTTGAAATCTGGTAAAGGCGAAGTTAAAGGAATTTCTAAAAATAGAAGACGGGAAAATTGTATTGATAATGAACTTATAGTATTGGTTTTCTATGGAGAAAATGGAGAGAAGGTATTTTTAGTAAATTTTGCCTGCCATCCTATAATTGTTCAGGTTCAACCATTGATTTCTGCTGATTTTGTGGGAGTTGTAGAGAGTAAAATTGAAAAGATTATAGAAAACACGAGGGGATGTTTATTTCTTCAGGGAGCATGTGGAGATATAAATCCAGTTAAAGATGATACAAGGGATTTTAACGATGTTTATTTTACAGGAATGACTATTATTGGAGAAATAATAAAAATATTTTCAAAAATGCAACTTCTTAACTATCCATCTCAACCAGTAGTATTAAAGACACTTTCAAAGAAAATAAAATTTCCTTCAAGAAATTTGCCTTCCAAAAGAGAAATACAGAAATTAAAAATAGAGGATCCAAGATACTATCAGGAGGTTAGGGAAAGAATAAAGGAAGGGGATAAAGAATTTGAAGGGGAAATACATCTTATAAGAATAGCAAATATTCTAATTACAGGAATTCCAGGAGAGCCATTCTGTAAACTCGGAAAAGAAATAAAGGAAAAAAGTAAACCATTTATAGGTATTCCTGCTGGTTATACAAATGGGTATCTCGGTTATATTGCTCCTCCTGAAGTGTGGAAGAAGGGAGGGTATGAAGTAAGGTGTGGTCCGTGGTCAAAAATAGGGGAAGAGAGTTATGATATAATTTTAAAAAATTTTGAAAAATTAAGAAATAAGTTGGAATAAAGTTAGAAATAGAAACTGGAAAAGTGGATATAATGGTATAATGATTTAAAACTTTCGCCTGAGAAAGCATTCCTCTGAAAGAAATATTTAAAGGGGGGCAAAATGAGATATGAAATAATAGGAGATAATTTACAATTTGTTAAAATTTTTCTTACACCAGGAGAGGAAGTGTATGCAGAGGCAGGAAAAATGATGTTTAAAACGCCAAATATTCTGATGGAAAGTAAATTGCTTGGGAAAAGTGGAATGGAGAAACTCACAGGTGTATTAAAAAGAACGATAACAGGAGAAAGTTTATTTACAACTCATTTCAAATCACTGGAAGGAGAAGGAATTGTTGCATTTGCGGGAAATTATCCTGGAAGAATAGAGGCAATAACTTTATCACCTGGAAAGTCTTTTATTGCTCAGAGGGATGCCTTTGTATGTGCAGAAATTTCTGTGGAGTTTTCAATTGCTTTTCAAAAACATGTAGGAGTGGCTCTGTTTGGTGGAGAAGGTTTTATTCTTGAAAAATTTACAGGTCCTGGAACTGTTTTCATTCATGGTGGAGGAGATTTTTATATCACAGACCTGAAAGAAGAAGAAACTCTTCACATTGATACTGGATGTATTGTTGGATTTGATGAAACAGTAAGTTATGAAATAGAATTTGTTAAGGACATAAAAACAGCACTTTTTGGAGGAGAGGGAATTTTTCTTGCTACTTTGAGGGGTCCTGGAAGGGTAATTTTACAAAGTTTAACCTTAGCAAGATTGAGAAGAGAAATTGGTGGAAGAGTGGTAAGAAAAGGTGGAGAAAAATTTGGAATTGGCGGATTCCTTGGTGATATTGTTGGAGGAAGTGAAGATTAAATTCTAACCGCGTAAATTTAACCGCGGCGGTTAGACAGGGAACACAGATGAAAGTTTACCATTTTAAAAGTATAGAAAGACAGGAAAACAAGATAATTGTAGGAATTGGAAAATTTGATGGAGTACACCTTGGGCATCAGAAAATATTGAAAAAAATTATTGAACTTTCAGAAAGAGAAAAATCTATTCCTTCTGTTTTTACATTCAGACATTTCCCTGCTGAATTTTACCTTTCTCCCTGGGAAAGCAAACTTTCTCTTCTTGAAAAATCTGGAATAAAAATCTGTATATGGAGTGATTTTGAAGAAATTTCTTTCTGGAAACCGGATGAATTTTTAAACTTCCTTTTTGAAAAAGGAACCTGTGGAATAGTTGTCGGATTTAATTTTAGATTTGGAGAACACAAAAAAGGTGATGTTGAATTTCTGAAAAAAAAATCTGAAGAGAAAAATGTAATTGTTGAAGTAGTAAATGGAGTTAAGATTGATGGAGAAGTTGTTAATTCCACATCCATAAGAAATTTTTTAAAAAAAGGAGAAATTGAGAAAGTAAATAAATTTCTTGGAAGATATTTTTCTTTCAAAGGAAAGGTAATTACAGGGAGTTGTAGAGGGAGAAAACTTGGATTTCCAACTGCCAATATTTATCTTGATAATAAATTGATGATAGGAAATGGAGTTTATGCTGGATATATTTTTTACAAAGATAAATTTTTTAAAGCAGCAATAAATATAGGAGCGCCTATTACATTTGGAGAAAAAGAAAAAAGAATAGAGGTTCATATAATTGGATTTGAAAAGGAAATTTATGGAGAAATCCTTGAAATTTTTATGGTTAGAAAAGTTAGAGAAGAAAAATGTTTTTCTTCAGAAAAAGAACTTGAAGAGCAAATAAAAAAAGATGTTGAATTTATTAAGAGTATTTTGCCTGATCTACGCGGTTAGAAAAAGGAGGTGCAAATATAAAAAATTTTATGGCGCAATAACAACTTTAATTTGCCTTTTTTATTCTCAGAAAGTTTCCAGTTTGATTGAAAAAACAGGTATAATAAGGGAGTTATTAAGATTTTTTGCTTTTCTTGCCTCACCTGAAATAAAAATTATAAAAAGATAAAGGATAAAAAATGGAAATACTGAAGGAGTTTAATTTTGAAGTTGATGAAAAGAATTCGATTGAAAAATTGAAGATTGAAAAAGGAAGTGAGGATGGGAAAGAGTTTTTAAATTTACTTGAAAAGGCAAAAGAGATAGGAAAGCCAAAAGCAATTTATCTTGAAGGATTTATAGAAGAAAAATTAGAAGAAGTTATTATAAATGGAGTTAAATTTAGAAGTAAACTCTTGAGGAAAAATCTTTAAAATGATGAGAAAGTTTTTGTGTTTATTGCTACATGTGGAACTAAACTTGATAGTATAAAATTTAAAGATGATATTCTAAAGGACTGGTGGTGGGAAACAATTAAAGGTTATTTTCTGGAAAGAGGATATTTATTTGATTACTTAAAGGCAAATATTTCTTAAATAAAGTAATCAGTATGAGTCCTGGAGCAAGTGAAAAATATGTCTGGCCTATTGAACAGCAAAAAGAGCTTTTTTCTTTATTTGAATACGTTGAAAAACTCATAGGGGTAAAATTAACCGATTCATACCTGATGATACCCAATAAATCAGTTTCTGAGTTTTTATCTTCATCTAAAAAGATTATAAAAGTTGTAAAATTTGTAGAAGAAAAAATTGTCCTGGAAGAATTGTTGAATTTGATGAAAATTTATGGAAGGAATATCAAAAAGGAGGGGACTAAAAATGAATGAAAAAATTTATAATGAAAGATTAAATCGTTACCTTACAGCAATGAGAAATGAAATGCCTGATTGTATTCCAATAAGACCTTTTGTTGCTGAATTTACTGCAAAATATGCTGGATATACATGTCAACAGGTCACACATGATTACAAAATAGCATTTGAAGCAGTTATAAAATGTGGTAAAGATTTTGACTGGGATGCAATGGTTCCTAATATGGTTTATGTATGGACAGGTCTTACTCAGGCACTTGGTTTAAAATATTATGGTATACCAGGTATTGAAATTCCACCTGATACAGGTTTTCAGTATATAGAGCCACCAGAAGAAAAAGCATATATGAAGCCAAATGAATATGATAGATTGATAGATGATCCCACAGAATTTTTATTTGAAGTATGGTTACCAAGAGTTTCAAAAGATATAGGTGAAAAAAATTCATATTTTAAAAAACTTGCTCTTGTAAAAGGTTCTATGG
This sequence comes from bacterium, assembly GCA_021160565.1. GTDB lineage: Bacteria > Ratteibacteria > UBA8468 > B48-G9 > JAFGKM01 > JAGHCG01. The sequence continues at coordinate 6,471 of JAGHCG010000072.1, forward strand.
CAATGCTTCAATATTTTTCTGACCTTGAAGCACAGGTAAGAAGAATGAAAGAAGAAATAAATATGCCTTCTGCAATAAACGGAATTTTAAAAGCACCCTTGGATATAATTGCTGATAAACTTAGAGGATATATTGGACTTGTAATGGACCTGCACACTCAACCTGATAAAGTTTTAAAAGCATGTGAGATTCTTGCTCCACACCTTACGAAAATAGCACTTATGACAGCAGATCCAGAAAAGAAATTACCTATTGGGTTCTGGATGCATAGAGGATGTGTTCCTTTTATAAATATGGAGCAATTCAGAAATATCTACTGGCCAACTTTAAAACCAATAATAGAAGAACTCTGGAGAAATGGGCACCAGACGCTTTTTTACGCAGAAGGAAATTGGGATGCACACCTTGACAGTTTTTTAGAACTTCCTGAAAGAAGCATAATATACCATGTTGACAAAGGCGACATTTTTTATGTAAGTAAAAAACTCGGTGAAAAATTTTCTTTAAGTGGAGGAATTCCAAATACATTACTTGCAGTAGGAACTGAGAAGGAAGTTAAAGATTATTGTAAAAAGGTGATTGATGGTGTAGCAAGAAATGGTGGATACATTATGGATGCTTCAGCAATAATTCAAAATGATGCAAAAATAGAAAATATAAAAGCTATGACTGATTTTACAAGAGAATATGGTGTATATTCCCAGGGACACACAAAAAATCACATTGGAAAAAAGGAGGATTACAAGATAGAAAATAAATTGAAAGAATTAAAGAAAAAACCAGGTGTCTGTATCCCATGGGAAGAAAAAAAGAAAGAAATAGAGAATATTCAGGGAGATGAAGAGTTAATAAAGAGAATTTGGGAGGAGATTGATACTTTCGGTTATCTCTTTATATGGCAAATTCTACTTTCTTTTTAAAATTTTACAATTTCATCTCTATAAGTGATGAGATAATATTTTGTCTCCCAATATTCTAACCTA
>JAGHCG010000031.1 GCA_021160565.1 bacterium
GAAATATTCTTGATCTTCTTGAACCTTCTCACTCTAGGATTATATTACCGTATATTTTGGAAAATAGTAAAATACCTAATGAGTGGGGTTACAAAGTTCTCATCTGCGACAAAGATTGTGACAATTGTAAATTCTGCCATGAGGTAATGAAGAAAATATTAATAAATTCAGAAAATTTAAAGGAGAAAAATTGTGATCACTTCAGAACAGGTTAAAAAAGTAGCTATAGAAGCAGGGGCAGATTTAGTGGGAATAGGCGATATAGAAAAATTTGAAGGGGCACCTCTAGAAATGGATCCTAGGTACGTTTTCCCTGGTGCTAAAGTAATAATTGGTTTAGGATTTAGAATTGCTCGAGGATATATAAGAGGAATAGAAGAAGGAACACAATTCTTTCAATATCCTTCAATGGGATATGGCGGGATAAATGAAGTTTATGCACCGATTGTAATTTATGAAATTGGAAAATTTTTAGAAGACAATGGGTATGAAGCAGTTGCATTCAGAAACACAGGTGGTAGAGGCTCTATTTCTGATATGACAGGGAAAAAGGGAGATTTAGAATTTTCTCCTGAACTCCATCATAAAAGAGTAGTTTCTTATACACATTCTTTGCGGGAAGAATTTCCAGCTCCTGATGTTTTTATGCATTTTAGGATAGCAGCTTATATATGTGGACTTGGAGAAATTGGGTATAGTAAGATGTTTTTAACTCCTCAATTTGGGCCATTACAAAGGTTTGCCTTTCTACTTACAGATGCTCCTCTTAAGCCCGATCCGATTTATAGTGGTCCATCATTGTGCCTTAAATGTATGGCTTGTGCAAAGGCGTGTCCAGGGGGATGTATAAGTACTACTGAAAAAGTCTCTATTACAATAGCAGGTCATAAAGTTGAATGGGGGAAACTGGATGAGTGGAGTTGTTTTGCATATTATATGGGAGCCAATATATCTACAAATCCATTTTTGCCAGAAAATGCTTTTAAAGATGTTCCTGAAGGAGACAAAATTATAAAAGGGAAATCTCCTGTAAGACCACAACAATATTCTAAAGTAGCAGATATTATCAACAGATATTATCCTCCTCCACCTAATGGATATAATCCCCCAAAATGTGGTGGATGTTTAAGAGCGTGTATTAATGTTTTGGAAAAAAGAGGAATATTGAAAGGTAAATTTAAAACTGAATTTAGAAAAATGACTTGATTCAGGAGGTAGAACATGTTTACAAAAGAGAAGTTAAAAGAAGTTGCTAAAAATGTAGGAGTAGATTTGATTGGGGTAGGTGATATAAATCTATTTGATGGATTTCCCCCAGAAAAAGATCCAAGATATATTTTCCCTGATGCTCGTGTAATTATAGGACTTGGATTTAGAATATTAAAAGGGAGTTTTAGAGGAGTAATAGAAAAAACTCACTACTATCAACTTATGACAATGGGGGTGGGATTTTTGGAGGAGGTGTATATACCTGTTGCTCTTCATAAAATAGCCCGTTTTATTGAAGACAATGGGTATGAAGCAGTTGTCCAAAGAAGTATTCCTGACAGGCGTACTTATACCGACAAAGGAACAAACCCTGAAAGAACACCCATTTATAAAATAAAAGCAAGACCTATGTCTCCTGAAAAACCTGCACCAGATGTAATTTTTGACTTCAAAGTAGCAGCTTATATATGTGGACTTGGAGAAATTGGGTATGGAGGATTTTTCCTTACTCCTCAATTTGGACCATTACAACGTTTTGGTTTTATTTTAACAGATACTCCTCTTTCTCCAGACCCCTTATTTGAAGGGAAATTATGCAAAGGTAAAGATTGTATGGAATGTATAAAAGCATGTCCATGTAATGCTATAGGGCCTGAAGAGAAAACTATAAAAATAGGTAATAATACCATAACTTATGCAAAATTGGATGAATGGAGATGTGCTTTGTGTTATTCCGGCGCTTGTAAGGAAATAAATCCGTTTTTACCGCCTGATTTTTTAAAAAATTATCCTAATAGAGAAAAATTGTTTAAAGGAGAATATACTCCTCCTGAAGATGAATCTCTCCATATTATAAATCAACTCGGAAATCAATATCCCGGTCAGGATGGATATAATCCTTGTATATGTGGTAGAAGGTGTTGGTTGGCATGTTTGAAGGTATTATTTGATTAACTTTAAGAAGTTACATTCATTTCCATCGGAAGTTTCCTACTTTTGCTCTTCTAAATGAACTAAAATTCAGTTTCTACAAAAGTTTTAAGCAAATTTCATTGTATACACAAATATATGCAAAGAATTAAGTTTTTCAAAATTTTTTCATAGTGTATCATTAATTTTGTCTGGTGGGAAAATAGGGTGAGATATCTCCCTGTGTAGATAATAAATAAAGAAGTAAAAAGGATTGGAACAGGAAGGTGAAAATGAAAAAATCTAAAGAAATTATGGAATTATTAAAAGAAGTTGGCAAGGAGAGTTTAGGAGAGATTATAGAGGAAAAAAGGCAGAAGTATTAAAATTGTGGAGGTCGGACCTCCACATACATTACAGTTATCAACTATTGTCTCACAAGAAGTTATATTAAAAATTGGTAAGTTCGGTCAAAGAGGGGAATAAACAAAGAGATAACTAATTCTTTCATTCTGGCCAAAATAAATTTCTCCGTTTTCTCCTGTAATCGCTGCGTCAAATTCATATCCATGCCAGTATCTTGGTGAAGTAACATAAAGAATTCCAATGTCCCGTAAATCCCTTTCTTTTGGATTATATTTAAATAGATGGCAGCAATTTTTACCAGCAATTCCATAAAGATATCCATTATTCCCAAAAGCAAGACAACGGATACGTGGTTGATTTATTACCTTTCCTATGGAAATAATTTTTTCTTTATCTGGATAAAACTGGAATAAAATTCCATCAGCAGATGTTCCTCCGTAAATAGAATTACTCTTTCTATCAAATATTAAAGAATCTATTTCATTATAC
>JAGHCG010000153.1 GCA_021160565.1 bacterium
ATTTCGGGTAATGTCTCGCTATTGAAGATTCTTGAAAATTTACATCTTATTAGTAAATCTTTCAGAATTTATCAAACAAAAAATCAAGTACCAAAGAGAGATTTTAATCCATATACACATTCCCAAATTCTTGATGCAATAAAAAATAAAGATAAGGAAAGAGCAAAGAAAATAATGTATTCCCATATTGCATGGGCTAAAAATTACATACTGAAAAATTTTAGAAATAATAAAAGGAGGTGAAAAAAATGTACGGAGGAAAGAGAAGCATCCGCTCCGCCAAAAATCTGTCGGACAGGCATGCCTTTTGGCGGAAAGTGAAGCAAGGGTTCACATTGATTGAATTGCTGGTAGTAATAGCCATCATAGCGATTCTTGCAGCAATGGTATTACCAGCACTCGACAGAGCCAGAAACAAAGCAGCAAAAGCAGTATGTATGAATAATTTAAAACAAATAGGTATATCCTGCTATATGTATGCTCAGGATTATGATGAGCATTTCCCTGATGATACAGGTATATACAGAGAATCAGATACTGACCCATACCAGAGTCATACTCCAAATGGTTCATTTATGCTTCTTTGTAAAGGCGGTTATATCAAGAATACTGAGATATTTGTCTGCCCTACTTCTTTTAACACAAAAGCCGAAACACCTATAAGTAGTCCTGATTTTAGACTTCCCGGGTGCAGGACACAACCTCACAGTAGAACTGGAAATATCTCTTATGCTTATGCTCCTGGCTTAACCACGAAAAAAGCAAAAAATAATTTTGTTCTTGCTGCTGACCAAGCAACTGTTGGTACTGGAGGAAATAGAGAAGAAATTTGGCAGGCGCCTGTGAGAATTAGAGCAGGTACTTACACCTACTATGCACCAAGAGATAACCATGGAACAGAAGGTATTAATGTTTTATATGTGGATGGTCATGTAGAATGGGTAAGTGGATATGGCTATACTGTTATCTGGTCTGGTAAAAAAATTAGTTATCTTCCTTCAGATAAGATAGGAGGTACTCAGGTAACAAGTCCACCTGATAAAGGAAAGGGAGCAATTATTAACCCGGCAAATTAAGGAGGTGAAATAGAAATGCAAAATACAAAGAAAGTGGTCAGTGAAAAGTGGACAGTTGGTTTCACCTTAATTGAGTTGCTGGTAGTAATAGCGATAGTAGCGATTCTTGCAGCGATGCTACTGCCGGCACTTTCTAAAGCAAGGGAAAAAGCAAGACAGGCAAATTGTATAAACAACTTAAAACAGTTACATACAGCCATTATGCTTTATGTTCAGGACTGGGAATATGTTCCAAGCAGTAAAGGACAGGACTATTGGTATAGCTGGCATCTAACCTGGGGTTATAAATTATTAAAAGGAAATTATATTTCAGGAGACCCAAATGACCCATGGAAAGTGGGTGTTTTCTGGTGTCAAAGTGAAAAGATAAGGAAGCCCTCATCATCTTCAACTCCTTGGGGAACTAATTATGCTATTTTGAGAGATTGCTGTCAGAACTTTAAAAAGTATTCTCTTCTTTCAACTCCTTCAAAAAGAGTTTGTTTAGCTGATGGGCATAGTCCTGATATTCAGACGGCTCCTATGAATACCTCTCATGGTCCAGAAGCCAGGCATAATAAAGGAGCAAATTTTATATTTTTTGATGGACATACAGAATGGCATACTGAAAATTTACCTACTGAATATTACTGGTACTGGGAGTAGCAGAAAATGGAAAATATAATACTGTGTAAGGAAGGAAAGTGGCATTCGTCCTTTGCCAGTGTAACCAGATTGAGCAAGGGAGAATTTCTGGTTTCTTTTGGACAATGTAAGGTTAATGCAAATCCTGTCCATCAACATCTTCATTTTTTAAAAAAAGATGATTTTCGCAGGGTTTTTCTTTTTTCTGATGATGGATATACCTGGAATAAAAGGATAAATCTTCATATGTCAGGAGGTCCTGTAACTGAATTGCCAGATAAAACTCTTATCACAATTTTTTTTAGATGGAGATTTACTCCTGAATCAGAAAAGGAAAAATTGAAGAGATTTGTAGACCTCCAGAGAGTGAAAAATACTAAATACTGGGCAGCACTTGAGTATACCTATTATTGCCGTTCTTTTGATAGAGGTTTGAAATGGACTGAACCATACAGAATAAATACTTTCCCTTTTCTTACAGGTGCTATAAGAGATTCTGCAAAAGTGCTACCTGACGGAGAAATTATTCTTCCTCTTTATGGGACAAGAAAAGACGGTTTAAATGGTTGCTATCTCATTCGGTCTAAAGATAATGGAAAAACCTGGGGTGATGTTTCTTTAATGACTGAAGGATATTGTGAACCAGGTCTGGTTGTGACAGAAAGTGGGAAAATGATAGCCCATTTACGGGCAGGTGGTGAATGCAAGTGTCCAGATGATTTTTTTATTTACCAGATAGTTTCCGAAGATAAAGGAAAAACATGGACAAAACCAGAAAGATTACCAATGTGGGGATTCCCTGCAGATATTATTCAACTTTCTGATGGAAGATTACTTACTGTTTATGGATATCGCAGACCCCCTTTTGGAATTCGAGCCTGTATAAGCGAAGATGAAGGAAAAACATGGGACTATAAGAATGAAATTATTATAAGAGATGACTTCCCGGGTGCTGATATAGGGTATCCATCTGCTGTGGAGATAGAACCGGGTAAGATTTTTGTTGTTTATTATGGATTGGAGGAAAATACCCTGCTCCGTTATATTGCAGGGACATATTTCAAAGTTTAGGTAGTTCAGAGAAAGTAAATAAAATGGAAAAGAGTAGGGAATCTTTTTTTATTAAGGAAGGTTTAATGAAATTTAATTTGCAGAAAAGGAGTGGTATTGTTTATGTGGAATGGCTTGATATTTCTTCTGGAAAAAAAATTGCAGACGGACCTATGGTATATAAGGTAGTCTTAAAAAAGAATAAAAAACTTGAGGAAATTATTGCTCTTGATGTTATAAAATTAAAAAAAGAGGGA
>JAGHCG010000253.1 GCA_021160565.1 bacterium
ATAAATTTTCGGACATGGATTAATCTTCTTTACGCAGGAGGTTTGACATTTTTGAGAGTTATGGGAGCATCTCTTATTGCTCTTTTATGGACTGTGCCTGTTGGTGTTGCTATTGGGATGAATAAAAAACTTGCAAAATCTTTTCAGCCAGTTGTTCAGATATTTGCATCTATTCCTGCAACCGCTTTTTTCCCTGTGATTTTCTTCTATTTTTTAAGGCATAATTTTTCAAATTTAAATCTCTCCGCAATAATAATCATGCTTCTTGGTTCTCAATGGTATTTGCTTTTCAATGTTATTGCAGGTGCTTCTTCTATTCCCGAAACCTTAAAAACAACTTCTTCACTTTTATTTTTGAGTAAAAAAGAAAAATGGAAAGTGCTTATTCTTCCTGCAATATTTCCCAATGTAGTTACAGGTCTTATAACAGCGACAGGTGGAAGTTGGAATGTTTCTATAATTGCCGAATATGTCCATTTTTCCGCTCAGACCTATAAAGTGAAGGGACTTGGGTCCATGATTGTAGAGGCTACTGCAAAAGGAGATTATAATTTGCTTTTTGCTGCAACTCTCAGTATGATAATAATAGTGGTTCTTATAAACAGATTTGTATGGAGGAAACTGTATGATTTTGCAGAAGAACGGTACAGAATGGAGTTTTAAAAATGGAGGAAGAGATTTTAAGACTTGAGAGTATTACAAAAATATATGGTGAAGATAAAAAATTTGTTGCTGTTGAAAATATAAATCTTAAACTAAATGAGGGAGAATTTCTCGCAATTCTCGGTCCAACAGGATGTGGTAAAACAACGCTTCTCAGAATTATAGTTGGAGTGGATAAGCCAACAGAAGGAAAAGTTTTCTATAAGGGAAATGTTTTAAAGGGAATAAATCCAGAAGCAACAATTGTTCTTCAATCTTTTTCTCTTTTTCCATGGCTTACAGTTCAGGAAAATGTTGAAATTGTTCTGAAAGCAAAAGGAGTACCTCATTCTATTCGGAGCAAAAGAGCAATAGAGTTACTTGATATTGTGGGACTTGATGGTTTTGAAAATGCATATCCAAAAGAGTTATCAAATGGAATGAGACAGAAGGTATGTTTTGCAAGAGCAATGGCGATGGAGCCTCAACTTCTTTGTCTTGATGAACCCTTTTCTGCTCTTGATATTTTAAGTGCTGAAACATTAAGGGGAGAGTTACTTGAGTTATGGAATTCTGGTTCACTTTCAGCAAAAACAATAATTTTTGTAACTCACGATATAGAAGAAGCAGTATTTCTTGCAGACAGAATAGTGGTGATGGATAAAAATCCAGGAAGGATTATTTCAGATTTTAAAGTGAGAATTCCTCATCCTCGTTCTCACAAATCTCAGGAATTTATTTCTCTTGTTGATAGAATTTATGGAATTCTAACAGGAAAACTTACACCTGAAGAAGTTGAAAAAATGCTTCTTTCTGAAAAAATTGATATAAGCAAATTTTTACCTGAAGTTAATGTAAATGACATAGTTGGACTTGTGGAGAGGCTTGATGAGGAACCCCAGAATAAAGCAGATATTTATAAACTTGCAGAAGAACTTAAAATTGGGTCAGACCAGATGTTGAAAGTAGTTGAAGCAGCACAACTTCTTGGTTTTGCCACTATTTTTCAGGGAGATATCATTCTTACTTTGCTCGGACAGACATTTGCAGAAGCGAGTATTCTTGCAAGGAAGGAAATTTTTGCTACCAGAATTAGAAGAATTCCAATTTTCAGGTGGCTTCTTGATATGTTATCAGAGGGAGAAAAAGTCAAAAGAAGTATTGTTCTCGGAGCATTAAGTCTTTATTTTCCTGAAGAAGAGGCGGAAAAACAACTTGAAATAATTATTCAGTGGGGTAGATATGCAGAGATAATTTCATATGACGACGATAGTGAGGTTATTTACAGAGAGGTTAGAACCCCTTCTTCAGCAGAGTAAGTTAGAATTTTCCACATTTTGTACAGATTTTTGTTCCAAGAGAGTCAACTATAAATGTAGTGGTTTCTCCACAGTTTTTACATCTTTCTTTCAGAACAAATTCAATGGGTGGTTTACATACAATTTTATTTCCACACCATACACATTCAATACAATCTTCCATCACTTTAAAAGGGGCTATATCTCCCTTTGTACATTTACAACTTAAATCTTCAATTCTTTCCTTTCCTATCCTTGCCATCTTTTATCACCTCATTTTATCAATTTTTCAACAATTTCCTCGCACATAATTACAATATCTTCAATATTAAAAATTTTTTCTGTGATTGAACTGAAAAGAACTTTGGCATCAGAAGGGAATTCTTCGTCTTCGGGGTAGAAATTAATAATGACATGGATTTCAGGAAAGATATGAAATTTTACAGAATATTTTTCCATAGGTGTGGGAGTTGCTTGAAGAGAAAGGGCTTTTTCCATGAATTTCTCAGGCGAATTTGAAAATTTCTGAATGAGAGGATTATGAACTCTTGAAAAAATTGAAGGGAAATATATATTCCCTGTCTTGATTTCTTTAAAAGAAATAAAACTGGTATCGTAATTTTCTTCTGGAATGGGAGAGGAAAGATAATGAAGTATCAAAATTTTTTCTCTATCATTTAATTCATCAGCATTTATAAATTCAACTTCTGGGAGTTTAATCAGATAGTTTTTTCCAAAATAGAAAGTTTTTAAGACTTTCTGAACCGGATAAAGAAATCTTATTTTTTCTCTGGCAACTTTAAACGCTTCAATATAACCTTTTTCCATTTTTACAGGTTTAACCATGAATCAGAGTATATAGTATCTCCCTTTAAAACCTTTACTGTCTTTACATATTTTATCTCATCTTCATTCAATGAAGAAATATCTATTTCTTCTTCAAGTGCTTTCCAGATTAACTCCTTTATTTTTTTATTTTCTCCTTTTGCAAAATTTATAAGTTCCGTATCAAAAGCATCAACTATTGCACTGTCCATTCCATATTTTTCCAGCATTATGAGGTATGTTCTGTTTAGGAGAGGTCTCAGATTTTCAGGAGCACCATTTGAGACATTTGAAAGACCACATGTGGAGTTGAAGTCAGGAAAAAGGTCTTTAAACATTTTCATAAATTCAAGAGGAGAGACCACCTGTTCCTGCTGAAATCTTACAGGTAAAACGATGGGGTCAAAATATACTTTTGAATGTTCTATTCCATATTCATCAATTTTTGCAACAAATTCTGCAGCAAGTGCTCCTCTTTCGTTTTCGTCTCTTGGCATTCCTTCTTTTCCAACAAGTAGAGCAATGAGTTTGCATTTAAACTGAGTTGCAAGAGGAAGAAGTTGGTTCATTCTTTCTTCTGTTGCCTGTATGGAATTTATTATTGCTTTATCGCCTTCCATTTCCAGACCAATTTTCATTGCTTCTACATTTGTTGTATCAAGGGAAAGGGGCAAGTTTGAAACCTCTCTTATTGTATTTATTATCCACTCCATAAGTTGAGGACCATCTTTTCTTGCAGGACCAATGTTTACATCAAGATAGTCAACTCCATTTTTTTCACTTTCAATTGCCATTTTAACAACTTCTTTTGCTTTTTCTAAAGCATTTTCTTCTGTAAATTCAACATGTATAGCACCTGGAATTTTTGCTTTATCAGATGTTGTTATTATTTGAGTGTGATAACACGAGGCGACTACTGGAAGGGATTGCATAATACACTGAATATCAACAGCCATCACTTCTATTGCTCCTGTGGTGATTGCAAGTTCCTGATTTAAAAAGTTTCCAAGAAGGGGTATTCCATGTCTCATAAGAATTTCATTTGCAGTGCAGCAAATTCCTGCTATATTTATTCCTTTTGCTCCTTTCTCTTTAGCAAGTTTTATCATTTCAGGGTCTTCTGCTGCCACAACTATCATTTCGGAAAGAAGTGGTTCATGTCCATGAACAATTATATTTACATAATCTTCTTTTAGAACTCCAAAATCCACCTCTCCAACTACAGGCTCTGGAGTTCCAAATAGAATGTCCTGCAACTCTGTGGCTATCATTGAACCACATTTTAAAGGTTTATCAGGTTTCCCTGGAAAAAATTTTTTATCAGTTGACCTTTTTCCATCTTTTACCTCCATTTTCTTAAGAATTCCCTCAAACTCCTGTAAGATTTCAGGTACTTTTTCCCATGGTGGAATTCCTTCAATTTCCGCCTCTTTTAATTTCTCATAATAGGGTATAAAGCCAAGAATATTGAAATTTTTCAATTTTTCTTCAAGAAACGATTTTTCTTTTTCATTAGATATTTTATTTCCAATAACTCCTATATTTCTGATGTTTAAATTCTTTGAAAGTTTTTCTGTTCTATATGCTGTATCTACACTTTTCCCGCTTGGTTCACACATCACTATAAGCCAGTCAATTCCTTCTGCTGTTCCTCTACCAAGATGTTCAATTCCCGCTTCCATATCAAGGATAACAATGTCCTGTCTCTGTAAAATTAAGTGTCTGAGAAGCGCTTTTAAAAAAGCATTTTCAGGACAGGTGCATCCAAGTCCTCCACCTCTTACTGTTCCCATTATTCCCAGAAGAATATTTCCTTTCTTTTTGAAAAACCTTTCAGGTATATCGTCTACTTTTGGATTGAGTTTGAAAATAATGGAAGGTTTTCCAGGTTCTGCTCCTGTTCTTTCTTTTATAATCTCTCTCAATTCCACCAGAGGGGTTATTTCTCCTTCTATTCCAAAAGTGGCTTGAAGATTAGCATCAGGGTCTGCATCAATCAAAAAAACTCTTTTCTTTTTTTCAAAAATTATTGCTAAGACAGAGGCAGCCGTTGTTTTCCCTGTTCCCCCCTTCCCACTTATAGCAATTTTCATGAGAAAAATATTATAGAATAGATTTTTCAAAAAAGTCAAATTTTTTAATCCTGCTTGGTCGAACCAATTCTAACCGTGTAGGTTAGAATGAGAATTAAGGTTTAAGTTCTGAAAATGTGGTATAATTAGAAATATGGAAAAGAAAATTTTTATTGCTGCTACAAGACAAAATGATGGGAAGACAGTTATAAGTCTTGGCCTTCTCCTTGCATTAAAAAAATATGTAAAGAATGTGGGATTTATAAAACCACTCGGACAGAAATATCTTCTTGTTGATGGAGCAAAAGTTGATAAAGATGCGGTTCTGGTAAAAAAGGTTTGTGGATTTAAAGAAGATTTGAAGGATATGAATCCTATAGCTGTGGAAGAGGGTTTTACAAGAAAATATTTAGATAATCCAGACCCTTCACAGTTGAGAAAAAAAATTAAGAGAAGTTACGAAAAAGTTGCTAAAGGGAAAGATATTATGGTGATAGAGGGAACAGGTCATGCAGGAGTTGGTTCTATTTTTGATTTAAATAATGCAGAAGTGGCAAGAATTCTGGATTCTCCTGTAATAATTATTTCAATAGGGGGGATTGGAAAACCATTTGATGAAATTTCACTTAACATTTCATTATTCAGGGAGAAGAAAGTTGAAGTTAAAGGAGTTATAATAAACAAGGTAATTCCTGAAAAAAAGCAGTTTGTTTCAAAATATCTCAGAAAAGGGTTTGATAGAGTTGGGATAAAATTACTTGGGGTAATTCCGTTTGTTCCTCTTCTCACAGAACCAGATTTGGGTCAGATATGTGAGGCTGTGAATGGAAAAATAATATGTGGATTTGATAAGATTCATCAAAAAATAAAAAATGTAATAGTGGGAGCAATGACACCAAGACATGCACTTGATTATTTTAAGCCAAATTCTTTAATTGTAACACCAGGAGATAGAGAAGATATAATTCTGGCTGGAATTACATGTCATTCTGGAAAGGATGTTAAGGGATTTGTATTAACTGGTGGTCTATATCCTCATAAAACAATTCTTTCTCTTATAAAAAAGTTTGACGTTCCCACCATAATTGCGCCAAAGGGAACTTATGAAACTGCTTCTGCAATTCATGAACTTGTGGTGAAACTTACAGAGAATGATTGTGATAAGATAGAAATGGCAGGAAAACTTGTTGAAGAAAATATAGATATTGAAGAAATTTTAAAGTGAAAGAGTATGCTATAATCACTTTTAAGCCAATCAATAAGAAAGTGGTGGTGAGAAAAGGGACAGACCTTCTTACAGCTATGGTGAAGGGAAATATTTTTATAACTTCCAGTTGTGAAGGAAAAGGTGTTTGTGGAAGATGCAGAGTAAAAATATTAAAGGGTGAGTTTAAAACAGAACCGACAGGAAAAATTTCTGAAAATGATAGAAAAAACAATATTTTTCTGGCCTGTAGAACAATAATTCTTGGCAATATAGAAGTTGAAATTTTGCCTGAGACACTCCTTACCGAAAAGGAAATAAAAGAAAAAAGATTATTTGCAAGAGGAGAAGAATTTCATCTTGCAGAAGTTCCCCTAAAAGAAATTTATCCTTTTTCTCCTTTATCACAGAAGTATTTTCTTCGTCTATCTCTGCCATCTCTGGAAGATAATGTGAGTGATTTTGAAAGAATATGCAGGGAATTGAAAAAATATAAAGGAGAAAAATTTGAATGTGAAACAGATTTACCTACTTTAAGAAGATTACCAGCACTTCTGAGAGGAAGTAATTGGGAAATTACTACCACTGTTGTTGAAAAACATAACAGGAAAGAAATTATTATTGTGGAGCCAAGAGATAATTCAAGGAGAAATTATGGAGTGGCTGTTGATGTCGGGACAACCACAATTGCTGCCAGTTTGATAGACCTGAGGAATGGAGAAAATTTAAAAACAGAAATTTCTTTCAATAAACAGAGCAGTTATGGAGAAGATATAATTTCAAGAATAATTTATGCTGAGAAAGGTGAAGGATTGGAAACTTTACACCATTTAGTTTGTGAAACTATTAATGAACTCATTCAAAATCTTTCTGAAAATTGTTCTATAAATTTAAATGATATAACCTGTATTGTGTGTTCAGGAAATATGACAATGACACATCTTTTGTTGAAAATAAATCCTTCCTTTTTGAGAAAAGAGCCGTAAGTTCCTGTTTCAAACTTCTTCCCAAGAATTAAAGCGGCTGAAGTGGGTATAAGAATTAATCCAGCAGGGATAATGGAAGTTGTTGGTGGGGCTTATCCTTACGTAGGTGGGGATATTACGTCAGGGCTTTTAATTTCAAGAATTTATGAAAGGGAGGAGTTGAGTTTACTTATAGATATAGGGACAAATGGTGAGATTGTTCTGGGAAATAAAGAGTGGATGGTTTGCTGTTCTGCTTCTGCTGGTCCTGCTTTTGAAGGAAGTGGAGTTAAACATGGAATGAGAGCAGTTGCAGGTGGTATTCAGGGAGTTTGGATAAATGGAGAAAAAGTTAAGGTGGAGACAATTGATAATCAAATTCCTCTCGGGATTTGTGGTTCAGGGTATATTGATATAATTTCAGAACTTTATAAAAATGGAATTACAGATAGAAGCGGTGTTATAGTGGGTGAAAATAAAAGAGTGAGAGAAGGAGAGGAGGGTAAAGAATTTATAGTTGTTCCAAAAGAGGAAAGTGGGACAGGAGAAGATATTGTAATTACTCAGGTGGATATTGAAAATCTGATAAGAGCAAAAGCAGCAATATTTGCAGCTCTTTCCATCCTAATTAAAAAATCAGGGGTTGAGTGGGAAGATATTTCAAAAGTTTATGTAGCAGGTGGATTTGGAACATATCTCAATATTAAAAAAGCAATATCAATAGGTCTTCTGCCAGATTTTCCCGTTGAAAAATTTGAATTTCTGGATAATGCTTCACTTCTTGGATGTCAGGCATATCTTTTAAGTGAGAAAGCCAGAGATATAACAAAAAAAATAGTTTCAATGTTAACTTATATTGAACTTTCAACTGAACCTGAATATATGGAAGAATATTTAAAAGCACTATTTCTTCCACATACAGACCTCAATTTATTTCCATCTTTAAAAAATGATTAAAATAGGTATTGCTGGAAAGGGTGGAACCGGGAAAACAACATTGAGTGCACTTATAATTCTTGTTCTTTTAAGGCATAACAAAAAACCTATTCTTGCAGTTGATGCAGACCCCAACAGTAATCTCAATGAAGTTCTTGGAATTCCAGCACCTGAAAGTCTTGTAGATATAGTTGATAGAGTAAGTAAAGAAAAAGACAGATTACCACCTGGAATGGAAAAAAGTAAATATCTTGAATTTCAGATAAGAGAAGCAATTCAGGAAGAGGAGGAGTTTGATTTACTTCTTATGGGGAAGACAGAAGGGCCAGGCTGCTACTGTTATGCCAATCATCTTTTGAGAGATTTTATGGAGAAACTTGAAAAAAATTATTCTTTTGTTGTAATGGATAATGAAGCAGGAATGGAGCACCTTTCAAGAAGAACTTCAAGAAATCTTGATTTTCTTTTCATTACTTCTTTATGTGATAAAATTTCAATTAAAAGTGCAGAGAGGATTTACAGTATGGTGGAAAAGCTGGAATTGGAGATAAAAGAGATTTACCTGGTTCTCAATGAGTTTGGTGGAAGAAAAATCTCTGAAAATTATAATCCTTTCCTTCCTCCTTTTTTTGTATTACCGTATGATGAAAAGATTGCAAAACTTACAGAAGAAGGGAAAGGAATTTTTTCTCTTTCCTCTGATTCAAAAGCATATAAAATTGTTGAAGAACACATTTTACCTCTCATAGAATAAAAACTCTCAAATTCATTCTCTCTCAATGCTTTCAGATGCCGAGGTTTAGCCTCGGTTAGCGAGAAAATTCTTTTGCCTGGGCTCTCAAACTCAGGAGAAGTTCTATGTTTGATTTTGTATTTTTTATTTTCTGAATTAAAAGTTCCATTGCTTCAATTGGATTTAATGGTGCAAGTACTTTTCTCAACATCCATATAAGTTGAAGTTCCTCAGGATTTACAAGCAATTCTTCTCTTCTTGTTCCTGACCTGTTTATATCTATTGCAGGAAATATTCTTCTATCAGCAAGTTTTCTGTCAAGATTGATTTCCATGTTTCCTGTTCCTTTAAATTCTTCAAATATAACTTCATCCATTTTACTTCCAGTATCAATAAGAGCAGTTCCAATTATTGTGAGACTTCCACCTTCTTCTATATTTCTTGCCGCTCCAAAAAATCTTTTTGGTTTATCAAGGGCTGTAGATTCAAGACCACCTGTCATTATTTTCCCACTGTGAGGAACAAGGACGTTATAAGCACGGGCAAGACGGGTAATACTGTCAAGAAGGATAACAACATCTTTTTTATGTTCAACCAGTCTTTTTGCCTTTTCAAGAGCAATTTCTGCAACCTGTGTATGTCTTTCAGGAGACTCATCAAAAGTTGCACTTATAACTTCACCCTTAACAAGTCTTCTCATTTCAGTTACTTCTTCTGGTCTTTCAGCAACAAGAAGAACTATTAGATAAACTTCAGGATTATTTGTGGCAATAGCATTTGCAATTTTCTGCAATATAACTGTTTTTCCTGCTCTTGGTGGAGAAACAATCAATCCCCTCTGTCCTTTCCCAATAGGTGCTATTAAGTCAATTACCCTGGTGGTTATTTCATCTGGGGTTGTTTCAAGGATAAATCTTTCGTTTGGATGAATTGGAGTAAGTTCTTCAAAAGGGATTCTTGACTGGATTTTTTCTGGAGGTTCTCCATTTACCATTTCAACTTTCAGAAGAGCAAAATATTTCTCATTTTCTTTTGGAGGTCTGATTTGACCTGAAACAGTATCTCCAGTCTTAAGGCCAAATTTTTTGATTTGAGAGGGAGAAACATATATATCATCTGGACCTGGTAAATAGTTGTAGTTGGGACTTCTTAAAAATCCAAATCCATCCGGGAGGATTTCAAGAACTCCTTCTCCAAATAAAAGCCCATTTTTTTGAGTTTGTGCTTCCATTATTCTGTAAATTAATTCTTCTTTTCTCAACCCACTTATACCGTTTATTTTCAATTCCTTGGCTATTTTTTGAAGTTTGGGAATTGTCAATTTTCTCAGTGTTGATACATTTAACTCTTTTGCTTCTTCCATTTTCCCCCCTTATTTTTACAATGTTGTTTTTTCAGAATTTCTATTACCTTTTTTGTTTCCTCATATGTCTGATTAAAAGTAGAAGAATTGTTGATTACGAAATCTGCTTTTTTTTCTTTGTAAGAGAGAGGGAGCTGATTTTCCCATCTTTTCTCAATTTCCTCTTCAGAAAATTTGCCCTTTAATCTTTCTTTAATAACTTTCGGGGAAGCGCTTACCACAATTATTTTATCAAAATAACTCTCGGATTTTGTTTCAAAAAGTAGAGGTATTTCAATTACAATTATACCCTTATCTATTCCTGTGTCAAGTATTCTTTTTTCTATTTCCTTAAAAACAAGAGGATGGATTAAATTTTCAAGTAAGGTTTTTTTCTCTTTATCAGAAAATATAATTTGAGCCATTTTCTTTCTGTCAAGTTTATTTCCTTTCGCTACATCTGGGCCAAGGATTTCTTTCACTTCTTCAATGATTTGAGGCATTTCCAGTAATTGATGGACTATTTCGTCACATGAAATAACAGGAATATTTTCCTTTTTAAAAATTGATGCCACCGATGTTTTACCTGAACCAAAAATTCCTGTTATTCCCACCAAGATAATATCTTTTTTGATATTCAGGTTCCCAATTCCCATGAAGATATATATTTTTTTTGAATTTTTGAAAGACGGTCAATTTTTATTCCCATGCTTTTCAATTTCAATTCAGCAATTTTCATATCTATTTCAGAAGGTACATTATATACATTCGGAGGGAGAGAGGGATTTTCCTTTAAGTATTTTAAGGAGAGAAACTGATTTGAAAAACTCATATCCATTACAGAAGAAGGATGACCTTCTGCACAGGCAAGGTTTAATAATCTTCCTTCACCAAGTATATATATTTTTTTTCCATCCTTCAAAGTATATTCTTCAAGCCCGTCTCTAATTTTTACTTTATTTTTTGTAATTTCTTCTATCCCCTTAATGTCAATTTCCACATTGAAATGTCCTGCATTTCCAAGAATTACTCCATCTTTCATTTTTTTTATTTCTTTCACTGTGATTACAGAAGTATTACCTGTTGAAGTTATAAAAATATCACCTAATTTTGCTGCTTCAGAAATAGGCATTACATAAAAACCATCCAGTGTTGCTTCAAGTGCTCTTAAAGGATTAACTTCTGTTATAATCACTTTCGCTCCCATTCCTGAAAACCTTCTTGCAATTCCTCTTCCACACCATCCATAACCGCAGATAACAACAGTTTTTCCTGCCAGAAGTATATTTGTTGCTCTCAAGAATCCATCAACTGTGGACTGTCCTGTTCCATATCTGTTATCAAAGAGATATTTTGTTTTTGCATCATTTACAGCAATAACAGGAAACTTAAGTAATTTCTTTTTAGCAAGATTTCTCAATCGTATAACTCCTGTTGTGGTTTCTTCTGTTGCTCCTATAATATTTTCAGCGAATTTCTCATTTCTATGCAGAGAAGAAATTAAATCTCCGCCATCATCCACAACAAAATGGAGGTTTCTTTTCATCACATTTTTTATATTTTCATAATATTCCTCTTTACTTTCGCCTTTTTTCCCAAAAACAGATATTTTTTCTTCCTTTACCAGATAGGCAGCAACATCATCTTGAGTACTTAAAGGATTTGAAGCACAGAGAAAAACATCTGCTCCACACTTTTTAAGAGTTATCACAAGATTTGCAGTTTCAGAAGTTATATGAAGACAGCATCCTATTTTTGTTCCTTTAAATATTTTTTCTTTTGAATGTGTTTCTCTCAGTAGTGAAAGAACCTTCATATGCTGAAATGCCCATTTTACTTTCTTTTTTCCCTCTTTATACAGATTAATATCCTTTATTGAATAATCCATTAAGCTCCTCCTGCATTTTTAAATATTTTTACACTATCAGTTTTTTCCCATGTGAATTCCTTTTCATTCCTTCCAAAATGTCCGTAGCAGGCAGTCTTTCTATAAATTGGTCTTAAAAGTTCCAGTTTTTCTATAATACCTCTTGGAGAAAGGTCAAAATTTTCCCTGATTATTTTTACTATTTTTTCCTCAGGAATAATTCCTGTTGAGTAGGTATTAACCATTATAGAAACAGGCTGTTTCTGGCCTATTACATAAGCAAGTTGAATTTCACACTTTTTTGCAATTCCAGAGGCAACAATGTTTTTTGCAAGATACCTTGCAAAATAAGAGGCAGACCTGTCCACTTTTGTAGGGTCTTTTCCTGAAAAACATCCACCACCATGACTTCCTACTCCTCCATATGTATCAACAATTATTTTCCTTCCTGTAACCCCTGTGTCAGCCTGAGGACCTCCAATTGTAAAACTTCCTGTTGGATTAACAAAAATTTTCATCTTTTTACTTCTTATCTCTTTTGGAATAACATACTCAATGACTGTTTCAATAAGGTCTTCTTTAATTTTTTTCTGTGGAATTCCTGGATTATGCTGAGCAGAGAGAACCACACTTTCTACTGTTTTTGGTGTTCCATTTTCGTAAAGAATTGTAACCTGTGATTTTCCATCCGGTCTCAAATAATCAAGAATTTTCTTTTTTCTTACTTCAGCAAGTCGTCTAACAAGTTTATGTGCTAAAATTATTGGCATTGGCATATATTCAGGTGTTTCATCAGTTGCATATCCAAACATCATTCCCTGGTCTCCTGCTCCTCCTTTGTCCACTCCTATTGCTATTTCAGGTGCCTGTTCCTGTATAGATGTTATCACAGCACTTGAATCAAAATGGAACCCATAGGAAGGTTCTATATATCCAACTTCTTTTAACAGATTTCTCACCACACCAGGAATATCAACATAACCTGTGGTTGTAATTTCTCCTGCTACAAAAATCAGACCTCTTGTTGTGAGTGTTTCACATGCCACTCTTCCATTTTTATCCTGTCTTAATACCTCATCAAGAATAGCATCTGAAATCTGGTCACATATTTTATCGGG
This sequence comes from bacterium, assembly GCA_021160565.1. Lineage (GTDB taxonomy): Bacteria > Ratteibacteria > UBA8468 > B48-G9 > JAFGKM01 > JAGHCG01. The sequence continues at coordinate 13,003 of JAGHCG010000253.1, forward strand.
ATGTCCTTCAGTTACAGATTCAGATGTAAAAAGATATTTCCCATTCACTTTTTCCCCCTTTTAAGTTCTTTTTTGAGAAAATCAATTTCTTTTATTTCTGTAGGGTCAACATTATTCAAAAGCCCGAGATAATAACTTATCCAGTCTCCAAGAATTATAATGTAAATCAACTTTTCAAATAAGTTTTCTCCCTTACCTTCAATTTTCAAAATTTCAGGTTGAAGTTTGGAAATTATTCTTGATGTTATTTCCATTCTTTCTTTATTTCGAGCATATTCCAGTCCAGTGGTTATAAACACAACGACTATATTTTTTATAAACCACTCTGGAAAATGCCAGGACATAATTTCATTGTGATTCATTTCAGGAAATACATTTATGAAAGCAAACATTTTACTGTTTTCAGCAATTTGAGTTTTCCATCTAAGAATTGCAGGATAACATGTATTATCTGAATATATTACTGGAACTTTTTTGTGAAATTTCTGGGATATTTCTATTGCAAGATTTTCTTCTTTTTCAGGGATAAAAGAATTTACCCATTCCTCAATTTTTTCAAAGATGGAACTGGGTAATGGTCTTAAAATTCCCATTTCAGTTAAAGCTTTATAAACAGGAAAGAATAAATATCCAAAAGCACATCTTGGAGGATATCCTCCTGGAATTTTAATAAATGGGATGTTATCTTTTAAAGCAAGATTTTCAAGTTCACCATTACTTGTAATACATAAAATTGTACATCCTCTATTTTTCCCTTCTTCGTAAGCACTCAACGTTTCTTCTGTATTTCCTGAATAACTGGCAGCGATTAAAAGAGTTTCTCTATCTACAAAGTTGGGAAGTCCATAATCTCTGTGGACATAAAATGGGATTTTTGAATTTTTATCCACAAAAATTTTTAGTATATCTCCACCAATAGCAGACCCTCCCATTCCACAGAAAACAATTTTGCTAAAATTTCTATTTGCTGGAAGAGGAGTAGGAAGAGAATAAGCCTCTCTGCATTGTGAAGGGAAATTTTTCAATAATTCCAGCATATCTGAAAGGTCATATTTTTTTATCAATTCAAAGTCAAATTTTTCTTTTTTCATATTCCCTCCTGTTTTAATTTTCTCTTAAGATAGTTAAAAACTTCATTATGCGATTTAAATTCAAAAACTTTATCAGCAATTTCTGTTAGTTTCTTTTTTTCTACTTTTCTTATTTTCTCTTTCACTGCAGGGATGGCAATTGGAGCCATACTCAGTTCATCCACTCCCATTCCAATTAAAAGACATGCTATTTCTGGAATTGATGCCATTTCTCCACAAATTCCCACCCATATTCCATTTTTCTTAGCATTTTCAATTGTAATTTTTATCAATTTTAAAACGGAAGGATGGCAGGGTTGATATAAATGTGCTATTTTCTCATTTATTCTATCAACAGCAAGAGTGTACTGAATAAGGTCATTTGAACCTATACTGAAGAAATCCACATGTTTTGATAATTCTTCAGAAAGTAAAGCAGCAGAAGGTATTTCTATCATTATTCCGATTTCAATATCTGGATTGAATTCTTTTCCTTCTTTTTTCAGAATTTCTTTTACCTCATCAATAAATTTTTTCGCTTCAATCACTTCACTTACTGTAGAGACCATGGGAAACATAACCTTTAAATCTCCGTGATAGGCTGCTCTCAAAATTGCCTTTATTTGAGTTTCAAATATATCTTTTCTTTCAAGACAAAACCTTATTCCTCTCCACCCTAAGAAGGGGTTTAATTCTCTGGGAGCAGGAAAATGGGATATGAATTTGTCTCCTCCAATATCTATTGTTCTGATAATAACAGTTTTTCCTTCCATTTTTTCCAGTACACTCTTATAAGCGAGAAATTGCTCTTCTTCTGAAGGTAAATCCTTCCTGTTAAGATATAAGTATTCTGTTCTGAAAAGACCAATTCCATCTGCTCCATATTTTTTTACAGTGGTAACCTCTTCTGGGAATTCTATATTTGCATGAAGAATAATTCTTTCCTTATCCTTTGTAATACTGGGGAGTTTTTTCAAAAGATTAAATTTTCTTTTCAATTTTATTTCTTCTTCTTTTTTCTTCTTGTATTTTTCAATGAGAGAAGGAGTTGGGTTTATAATAATTATCCCTTCTGTACCATCCACTATCAAATCATTCCCGTTTTCAATTTCTTTTGTAGCAATTCTTACACCAACAACTGCTGGAATTTCAAGGGCTCTTGCAATAATGGCAGTATGAGATGTTTTACTTCCTATGTCAGTTACAAAACCTCTCACATATCTTTTATCAAGAGAAAGAGTTTGTGTTGGAGAAAGGTCTTCAGCAACGACTATTTCATTTTTAAATTTTTTTATTTTCCCGGAAGGAGTTCCTCTCAAATTAGAAATTATTTTTTCAACAACATCTAAAAGGTCTCTCCTTCTATCCTTCAAAAAATCTGTTCCTTTTTTTCCGAACTCCTTCCCTATTTTCTGTATCACTTTTCTCAATGCATTTTCACAACTCACATTTTCATTTCTTATAATTTTTTCAGTTTCTTCCCGGAGAAATTTATCTCTCAAAAGAAATCTGTGGAAGGAAAAAATTTCTGCATATTCTTCTCCAGCAGTGTCCCTCAGATTTTCCTGTAATTCGGCTATTTCCTTTTCCGCTTCAATTATCGCTTCATTTAGACGATAAATTTCTTCTTCTACTTTTGATTTATCAATCATATAACCTGGGATTGTCAGAAAAGAAGTTTTCCATATCCATGCTTTTCCAAATGCTATACCCGCGGAAACTCCCAATCCTTTGAGTTTTTTCATTTCAGTTTTTCTGGAATTATAAGAATTATCCAAGACTGTTTAACTTTTCTTCATCTTCTTTTATAATCTTTATTGCTTCTTCCGGAGTTTTACATTCTCTCAGTGCATTTCTGAAAACTCTATCTTTCAATAACCTTGCTATTTTTGCAAGAGCTTTCAGATGTAATCCAATTGATTTTGTGGGAGCAAGAAGAAGGAAAATTATATAAACAGGTTCTCCATCAAGAGAATCAAAATCCACTCCATTTTGAGAAATTCCAAGTGCTCCTACAAGATTGTCTATTTGTTCAGTTTTTGCATGAGGAACCGCTATTCCCTGACCTATTCCTGTAGAACCGAGTTTTTCCCTTTCCATAACTGTTTCAAGGATTTTTTTGCTCTCCTTTATATACTTGTTTTTTTCCAGTAAGGAGAGAAGTTCAGCAATTGCTCCTTTTTTATCTCTGCTTTTTAAATTCACTATTACAC
>JAGHCG010000109.1 GCA_021160565.1 bacterium
ATATAGCTGGACACCTTATAACTTATGGAAAACAACTTGTAGATAGAACCGAAAGTGCTATTATAAAAGCTCTTGGTACAATTCTATATACACTTATTCCAAATTATGAAAACTTCAATATCAGGGATAAAGTGGTTGTGGGAGTAAATGTAAGTTGGAGTTATATTGCAAAAACAGGTATATATGGAATTCTTTACATAACTATAATTCTTCTTCTTGGAATATATTTCTTTCAAAAGAGGGAAGTATGAAAAAAAACTGGGTAAATTTGTTTATTGCATTAATTCTTTATATTCCTCTTGGTTTCCTTCAGGTGAGTATAGATTATACAAGGAAACTGGAGGAACTTGAAAGCGGATTACTTCTTATGCCAGGACAGATGGCAGGGAGTCTGATATTGAGCGGTTTTAAAGGACTTGCAGCAGACCTTTTATGGCTGAATATAGAAAATTACTGGCATACAGGTCAGCATTATAAAATGCTTCCCCTTTTTGAAGCAGTAGCATGGTTACAGCCTCATTATATTACAGTTTGGGGAGTTGGAGGATGGCATATGTCCTACAATATATTTGCTGAAGTTAGAGGAAGAGAGAGAAATTTATCAAAAATGTATGAGAAAAAAATGAAACAATTATCAGAAAAGGAAAAAGAAAATCTTAAAAAAGTTATAGAAATCAGAGATAGATTGAAAAAACTTGTTGATAAATTAAGTCTCTCTATTGGAATGGAGGAAACCAGAATCCCAAAACTTCTGGAAGAAATTTCTCGTTATGAAAATATTCTCAACAATTTCAAAGGAAGTGAAAAAGAAAATGAAATTGTAGAACTTGTTAAACCACTGATTTCCATAGTAAGAGAAATGATTTACTGGTACACCCAGGGAATTAAATTTCTCAAAAAAGGTATTGCTTATAATCCAGAAAGATATGATTTATACTTTGAACTTGGCTGGACCTATTATCATAAAGGGAAGGATTACAAAAATTCAGTAAGATATCTGGAAAGAGCAATAAAGTTTCCTCATCCAGATTATGTCGATGATCTCCTTGCACATGCTTATGAAAAAACAGGTCAGATTGACCTGGCTATAAAACAGTGGGAAAAACTTTTAAATACTGGATTTAAAACAATTGCAGAAAGAGCAATTAAAGTTCTTAAAGCAGGCGAGAAATTTACTCTATAATGAATGGAAAAGTTTTTGTAATATCTGCTCCATCTGGTACAGGTAAAACGACTATTGAGAAAAAACTGAAAGAGGATTTAAAAAATATAGAACCCATTGTTTCCTTTACTACCAGAAAACCAAGACCTGGAGAAAAAGAAGGAAAAGATTACCATTTTGTAAGTAAAGAAAAGTTTGAGAAGATGATAAAGGAAGGAGAATTTCTTGAATGGGCAGAGGTTTACGGAAACTATTATGGAACACCCAAAAAGGAAGTTTTTAAAAAACTGAAACAGGGAAAAAATGTTTTATTGACAATAGATACTCAGGGAGCAATGAAAATAAAAAATTTAATTCCAGATGCAATTCTTATCGGGATACTCCCCCCTTCTCTTAAGGAACAGGAAAGAAGAATGAGAAAAAGAAAAGGATTGAGTGAAGAAGAAATTAGAAAAAGATTAAATGCAGCAAAAGAGGAAAGGAAAATTCTTTTTAAATTTTATGATTTCAGATTAATAAATAAAGACCTTAAAAGCACTGTTGAGAAAATAAAAAAAATTATTTATAACTTTTCCCACCAATCATCATGAAATCTCTCAATAAGTTCTTTATCATCAATTATAACTTTTTTCACATCTTTTTCTTTAAAAGAGAATGGATAGTTCCTGCAGTATGAAAGGAGAAGATTATATGCCTCTGTTATCTCATTAAAAATTCTGGAATACTTCTCTTTATTTTTCTTCCCCTTCACTCTATCAGGATGATATTTTAAAGAAAGTGTTCTGTACGCATCTTTTATTTCTTTCAATGTAGCCCTTTCAGGAAGTTTGAGTAATTCTCTTGCTCTGTTGATTTTTTTAAAATCTGCCATTTTGAATTCCCCTTTTTCTATATTATAATACACCAGAGAAAAGGAGGAAAAAGTGGAAAAGGTAAAAGTTGCTTTTATCGGTGCAGGACGGATGGCAAATATGGTTCATTATCCTTCAATTGCCGAAATTGAAGAAGCAGAATTTGTAGGTATCTGTGATATTATTGAGGAAAAAATGATTGAAACAGCAGAAAAATATAAAATAGAAAAAAGATTTACAGATTATAAGGAGATGATTGAAAAAGTCTCTCCTGATGCAGTGTATATCATAATGCCACCTCATCACCTTTTTGATATAGTTATTCACTGTCTTGAATGTGGAGTAAATGTATTTATTGAAAAACCACCTGGAATAACATCTGAACAGACAAGAAGAATGGCATCTCTGGCAGAAAAAAAAGGAGTTCTTACAATGGTAGGATTTCAAAGGAGATTTGCTCCAGTAATGGTTGAAGCAAAAAGGAAAGTGGAAGAAAGAGCAGGAATAATTCTATGTCAGGCAAATTTTTTCAAAAATTATATAAATCAACCTCCTTATTACAATGGAGCAATAGACATTTTAACCTGTGATGCAATTCATGCTGTTGATATTTTAAGATGGATGGCAGGAGAACCAAAAAAAGTTGTAAGTTCAGTTAAAAATCTATTTGCTGATTATAACAATTTTTTCTGTGCAATGATTGAATTTGAAACTGGAGCTACTGGTTTTTTGTCAACAAACTGGGTTTCAGGGAAAAGGATATATTCGGTGGAAATGCATGGAAAAGGAATAGTGGCTTTTGTTGACCCTGAAAAAGAAGCTGTTATTTACAGAGATGGAAATGAAGATGGAGAGATATTAAAAACAGATGAAGTTGCAGGGAGTAATGAATTCTTCAAATATGCAGGATTTTATTTTGAAAATAAACATTTTATTGAATGTGTGAAAACAAAAACTCTTCCGGAAACAAATTTTTCAGATGCAGTTAAAACAATGGAACTTGTTGATAAAATCTATAAATCGGAAATGTAGTATCTATTTTTAAAACAAAAGGACTTTCTCCTATCAGCGTATTACTCAAGTATCTGAAATATTTAAAATCTTGACAATTTTATCCACAATTTCTCTGAAAAATTTTTCAGTTTTTTCAGAAAAGAAAGCAGTTTTCCCTGAATCGGCATTTTTTGAAATCTCAGGAATAAAAGGAACCCTTCCAAGTAATTCAATTTTAAACTCGCTTTTTAATTTTTCTCCTCCACCTTCTCCAAAAAGTAATATTTTGAAACCACAGGCAGGACATATGAGATAACTCATATTTTCAATTACACCAAGAATTTTTACCCCCAATTGTTGCGAAAATTTAATTGTCTTTCTTACATCAAGAAGAGCAACTTCCTGAGGAGTTGTTACTATCACAGAGCCTGTGATGTCCGGAATTAACTGGCACACAGAAAGAGGTTCATCTCCTGTCCCAGGAGGAGCATCTATAACCAAAAAGTCAAGTTCTCCCCATCTTGTATCACCAAGAAACTGAGATATGGCTTTCATTTTCAAGGGGCCTCTCCATATCACGGGTGTATCAGCGGTTTCCAGAAGAAAAGACATGGATATTACTTTAAGATTTTCATTGACTGATACTGGTTCAATTTCATTATCAATTGCTTTCAATCTTTCTTTTTCTACACCAAGCATTTTTGATACATCTGGTCCATGAATATCAATATCAAGTAATCCTGTTTTATAACTCTGTAAAGAAAGACCATAAGCAAGATTAACAGCAACCGTAGATTTTCCTACTCCACCCTTTCCACTCAAAACAAGAATTTTATTCCTCACTTTATCCATTTTTAGTTTTATTTTTTCATCCATCATTTCTCACTCCTTTTTCCTAAATTTATAACCTCTGAAATATCCATAATATAAACTCTTCTATATCCTTCATGAATTGAATCAAAAGAAATAAATTTTTCACTTCTGCTCCATCTTGGATGCAAATCACATCTTATTTCTCCCTTTATTTCAGGCAATGAATAAAATTTTCCCAGAATGATTTCCTTTTCTGTTTCAGTATCAAAAATTTTCAGATATCTATAATTTTCAATTGGATATGTATCAAGTAAGATAAACCTTTCATTTTTTGAATAGCTGCAATGACCATCTTCTTCCTGTATTCTCTCGCTTACAGGTTTATATTTCCCTGTTTTATCTTCAACTATCCAGAATCCTCTTTTATCTTCAATTTCTGCCCATACTATAAACTCTTTTTCATTTTTCCAGTCAAAATGGGAAATTAAATAAGTATCAAGCAAATCATATTTTTCTTTTCCTGAAATATCAGAGGTAAAAATCCTGGTTTTGAATATATCTCCTTCCTTCTTCCACCTGTTTAAAAATATAAATCTTTTTCCATCTGGAGAAAAAAGGGTATGATTGAACCATCCATAAGAATTTTCTACATTTTCTTCTTTTCTATAATTTAACATCTCTGAGAGAGAAACAATCAGTTTATATTTTCCACTTTCAAGATCTATAAAATATATCCCATCATTTTC
>JAGHCG010000175.1 GCA_021160565.1 bacterium
GAAATAGAGAAATTTCTAAATAAAGTCTCCCACACATTACAGAAAGTAGAAAAAATTTTGAAAGAGTTAGCATTGTTACTTAATAAACCCGAACTTTCAAAAGAAAACCCAAGAAAACTACTGTGTACCTTCCTTCTTTTGATGCTTCACGATGATGAATGGAGATATTATTATTACTTTCCTGCTTGTGTAGTTTCTTGGGAAGCTGTGGGGAGCTTTGCAATAGCAAGTAGAGAGCCGCTACCCAAAGAGTTTATTGAATCATGGTCTCATATCACGGATATCTTTTTCACTCCTTTAACTATTGTGGATAGAGAAAGAAAAGTTTTACGCCATGCTTTAAAATCTGCTATTGCTGCCATCATGTCAAGGAATATGTCACATATGCATGGGTCTCATATTCACGCAAATTTGCAAACTCAAATAGATACGTTAATTGACCCAATTTTAAATGCTTTGGAGAATTATGAAAAAAGGAGCAGAAGAGATGAATGAGTTTAGAAATGTAATTTCTGAACTTAAACAAATATTTAAAAAGGACGAAAAAGAAAGATTGAAGGAGATCCTTAAAAAGGAGCAACTTTTTAAACTCTATTTATTCATTAACACCCTATTAGATACATTTAGAAAAGAATACATTGCTTACGATCAGAAAAGGATGGACTTGGTGGCTCGAATATCTACGGAGTGGACTAAATGGGGAATAGGAATGGATTTTCTGGAAAGCGTGATTTTTCCTTACTTAAAAATTGCTGTAATTCACCAATTTCTAAATCTTTCAGAACAGATAGATATTCAGCGGACTAACTACCAAGTTTTTATATTACCCCAATTAAAAGAAGATATAATTCTTAATTCCCAGAAGCTAAAAGAATACAAAGTTAAATTCAAAGTATCCCTTAACGGAAATGAGTACGACACGGATAACCCTCTTGATTTAGCTATTTGCTCTGCAAAAGATATACTGAAGGATTTTTATGAATTAGACAATTCTCTCTTCAAAAATTTAGAGAGTATACGTTTAGAGAAAAAATCTCCACAATACTATTTTATCCACGTTCCAGAAGCGGATATTGGAGTGCATTCTTTATATGCGGTTATTGAAGGAATAGTGAGAAATGCAGTAAAACACGGAGAAAGAAAGGGAACATTGATTGTAAAATTAATCTTTTGTGAAACTTATGAAGAAGTAAAGAAGTTGTTTATTCCGGTTGAGAATAAAGATATCGAGAAAAAGGAAGATTACTATTATCTTCTCATCACCTGCTCCTTTGACTTAATAAAAAATGATCTGGATAAAAAACTCTGGAATTTTTTCAAACAAGGAATCATCACTGAAACAGGTGAGATTCAGCCCGAAAACTGGGGTATCAAGGAGATAAAAATTTCTGCAGGATATTTTGCAGGAGTGGGGTTAGAAGCCGTGGATACCCCTAATTTTGATTTCCTAATGGTGGGAAGAACCCGTAAGGAAGTTTGGGAAGATGAAAAAGAACGTCTGGCATACTGTATAAAATTACAAAAACCGAGATATCTGCTGATCTTCTCGAGCAATGAAGATGTTAAAGGAAGAGCGAAAGAGTTTGAAAGATATGGAATTAAAGTAATTTCAGAGATAAAAGAACTCAAAGAGAAAACGTGGGATTATGAAATTCTGTATGTGGATAAGAATAAAACGGAGGAATTTGAAAAAAACATTGAAGAGGAGGATAAAATGAGGCTTCCTCAAAGAGTGGTATATGCAGATGAAACTGAAGACATAAATTGGAACCAAAATCCATCAAAAATTATTTTGGGTATTTATGATAAATGGCTGGAGGTTTGGAAAAGAAATAAAAGCCTACGGTCAATCAAGGGAATGTTTTATAGTGAAACAATAAATGTGGAGAAGAAGACAGATTATCAGGATTTTAAATTGTACAAGAAAGATATGTTTACAGATTTTCTCACTGATATGATAAAAACGCAAACGAGAGAAACAAAAATTGTGTTAGCACAACACAAAACAGTTAGTAGCATAGAAAGCCTAAAGTCAGAGGTAAAAAAACAAATTCTTTTCTATCAGCAGGGAACTGCCCGGGACAAGTTTTTCAGTATGTTTTCCAATATACTTGCTGGTCACAGTGGCGATAATTTTGGTGTTAATCTTTTAATGCGAAAATTTATAGAATCAGGACTGTTGAAAGTGCTCATTATTGACGAAAGAATTACTCAGTCTGTGGTGAATAAGATGGCACCAGAAGAAGGACCAAATATACATTTCTTAGATAAACTCGCATGGATGGGTATATTCGTTGCGAGTGGGGTGGATTTTGAAAGTGGAAAGGAATCTCTGGATTTTGTTGAGAAAAGGGGAAATACCTGGGATGAAAATTTAAAAAAATTCCTCAGAGTGGAGATTAGAAAAGATGGATGTATTGAAGTTACCGGAGGAGAATATAAAGAAAGAACTAAAGATATTGACATTTTCTTTATTCATCAGACAAAATTTAATGAAATTTATAATAAGTTGAGGATGGAAAGTAAAGAAGAATTGGTAAAAATATGGAAAGAAAAAATTCCTTATATAATTGTGCATTCTGGAAGAGGTAAACCGAAAGGAGAAAAACCGAAGAATACAACATTTGTTGGTTATTCCCTCCTTCAAAACTATGTGGTAAATGAGCCTTCCAAATTTTATCTGGTTCAGATGGCCTTAGGCGCAAAGGAGGAGGAAAATGGGTGAAATAAAGGTTTTGATAATTGTAACAAGTGAGACATCTAAAACCGATAGAGTGGCAAAAAGTGAGAATGTAAAAGAAAGTGGGATAGAATGGATAAGATGCTGGGGTTTTGAAAAAGATAAGAATTATGCTATGAGACTGGAAAATGAAAAGGAAGCAAAGTGTTATGCATCTTTGAAGGAAATTATAAATAAATTGGATAATAGAAAAAGATGTGTAATATGGATAAACGGCTTTGATGTAGGAAAGTCAAAAAACCAAAAAAATGAAAAGTGTCCGAGGGAAACTGTGGAAGAAGATGTGAAAGATCTAATTATGCAATTAAAAGAAAAAGGGATTAATTTAGCAAACCTCGGATATTTAGGACATCTGTGGGAATTTTATGGATCGAAGTTTGATGTGAAGATAGAAGAAGTTGCTAAAGATGCTTTTAAGGGGGGATACAGTATGTTTGAAAGCGATCAAAAAGCCCAAATATTACAACAATTAGTATTAGAAGAAGACTTTAATAAAGCATTTGAAGAAGTTTTAAATACCTTTTTTTTTAAACCGGAGTATCTAATTCATCGTATTGTTCATCTTTTCCTGCCTCTTGATATTGATTTGATGGGATTGAAGGAAGTGGAGGAAAGTAAGAAAGTAGACTATTTGAAAGAAATAATGGAAGGAAATAAAGGAAATACATACTATAGAAAA
>JAGHCG010000127.1 GCA_021160565.1 bacterium
ACTTTTTTCAAAATTCAAAACGCCATCTGACTTTGCCTCTGCGTCTACGGAAGAAATAATGGAGAAGATAAAATCAGTGAATTTTTATAAAAATAAAGCAAGGAATATTAAAAAACTTTCAGAAGTTCTTGTATCTAAGTATAAAGGAAAAGTACCCGATAGAATGGAAGAATTGGTGAAATTGCCAGGAGTTGCAAGAAAAACTGCCAATGTAGTTCTTTCTCAGGCATTCAATAAAGCAGAAGGAATTGTTGTTGATACTCATGTAAGAAGAGTTTCGCAGAGACTTGGACTTACAAAAAATGATGCTCCTGAAAAGATTGAACAGGATTTGATGAAAATCATTCCAAAAGATAAATGGATTTCTTTCCCTTTCAGATTAATTTTGCATGGCAGAAATATATGTAAAGCAAAAAATCCAGAATGTGAAAAGTGTTCACTTAAAACTTACTGTGAATTTCAAAAAAGAAAATGATATTTGTCATTCAGGAACATTTTGCCTCGCATCACCATTTTGATTTCAGAATAGAAATGGATGGAGTTCTAAAATCCTGGGCAGTTCCGAAAGAGTTTCCACAGAAGAAAGGAGAGAAAAAACTTGCAATTGAGGTTGAAGACCATCCGATTGAATATGCTAATTTTGAAGGAGAAATTCCAGAAGGTTATTATGGAGCAGGAACTGTTAAAATCTGGGATAAAGGAAGTTATAATTTACTGGAAAAAGATGAGAGAAAATTGGTTATTGATGTAAATGGGAAGAAAATAAAAGGAAAATATGTTCTTCTATTTTTTAAAAAAGAAAAAGGTAAAAATCTATGGTTGATTTTTAAAAAGAAAGATGAAGATGATAACTGAGAAACTTGAATTATTTTTAATACTCATTCTAATTTCAGGATGTGCAATAACTGTTGGGACAAAGTCAGAAAAAAAAGTAAGAAGAAAAAGTTATACTTATCATTATGTCAGAAAGGGAGAAAACCTTTTCAGAATTTCAAAATATTATTATGATGCAAAAACAGTAAAAGAAATTAAAAGGGGAATTGAAAGGATAAAAAGAGCAAATAATTTGAAAGATGAAAACCTTTATGTTGGGCAAAAACTTTTAATTCCTGGAACTTATAAAAAACAACCTTCTTATCCTTTACTTCCTCCGAAAGAAGTAATACAGAAAGAAAAATATGAAACTCCAATTGCCAAAGAAGAAAGTCCTCAACCCCACCCAATAATAAAAGATAAAGCATTTGTCTGGCCGGTGAAAGGAAAAATAATTTGCAAATATGGTGAACTTGGAAATAAAGGGATTGATATACTTGTAGAACCTGGCTCAGAAGTTGTTGCAGCAAGTGGTGGAGAAGTGGTTTATGTTGGAATTACTGGAAAGTACAAAGAAACAATTATAATAAAGCATACAGAACAACTTTATACAATTTATGGACATGATATTGAAATCCTTGTAAAAAAAGGAGATAGAGTTAAAAAGGGACAGGTGATAGGAAAAATTAAAGGTGAAACTCAGAGAAAAAGATATATACATTTTGAAATAAGAATAAGTTCCCAGCCAGTAAATCCTTTAATATATTTACCAGAAGAAAAATGATGGAAAGAATAAAAATGGAAAAAGAAATTCTGGCAGAATATGCTGTCAGAAGTGATAAAACTCTTGGAAGGAAATATCCTGAAAAAGAACATCCCTTGAGAACACCTTTTCAGAGAGACAGAGATAGAATAATCCATTCAGCTGCTTTTAGAAGGCTTGAATACAAAACCCAGGTTTTTATATATGGAGAGGGGGACCACTATAGAAATCGCCTTACTCATACACTTGAAGTTCAACAAATTGCAAGAACAATTGCGAGAATTTTAAAATTGAATGAAGACCTTGTTGAAGCAATATCTCTTGCTCATGATATAGGACACACTCCTTTTGGACATAAAGGAGAAATCGCTCTGGATGAAATTATGAAAGAAAGAGGATTTAGAGGATTTGAACATAATAGACAGGGATTAAGAATTGTTGATAAACTTGAAGAGAGATACCCTGAATTTCCGGGATTGAATCTGACATTTGAAGTAAGAGAAGGAATAATAAGGCATAAAACAAGTTATGATGAACCATTGATAGAGGAAGAATATAAGGAATTTACAAAATATACCTCCCCCACTCTTGAAGCACAGATTGTAAATGTGGCTGATGAAATTGCCTATACCTGCCATGACCTTGACGATGGACTGCGTTCTGGAATTATAACCTACCAAGATCTTGAAGAAGTGGAACTGTGGAAAGAAATGGAAGAAATAGCAGAAATAAAGAAAATAGAGGAAAAACATATCAGACATGTAATTGTAAGAAAACTTATAGATTACTTGGTAAGAGATGTTATAAATCAGAGTATGGAAAATATAAAAAAATCAGGTGTTGGTTCTGTGGAAGATGTGAGAAACTCTCCTACTCTTATTTCCCATTCAGAAGAGGTAAAAGAAAAACATGCTCAACTCAGAAAATTTCTTGAAGAAAATATGTATTCTCACTATAGAGTAATGAGAATGGCACAGAAAGCATACAGAATAATAAAGGAATTGTTTATTGCATATTTAAAAGAACCAAAACAGCTTCCACCCCATGTTCAGAAAAGAATGGAAAAAGAGGAAAAAGAGATAGTAATCTGCGATTATATTGCAGGAATGACAGATAGATTTGCACAACTTGAATATCAGAAACTTTTTGACCCAACTACTCTTGTCTAAAAATGGAAAGGAAAATATTCTGGATATCCCTTGCACTTGCTGGTTTAACTCCAATTAGATTAAAAAAAGTGATGGAAGAAATAAAGGACATAGAAGAAATTTTTTCTCTATCCTATGAACAGTTGATAAAAATGAAAGTTCCGTCAAAAACTGCAGAAAAAATCGTTAACTGGAAGAAATTGCCATGGGAAGAAGAAATTAAAAAGATTGAAAAAGAAAATGTGGAATTAATAACAATAGAAGATGAAAACTATCCTGAACTTCTCAAACAAATTCATGACCCACCTTATCT
>JAGHCG010000181.1 GCA_021160565.1 bacterium
CATCTGAAATATCTATTTTTTCATCCCCGTTTATATCTCCCTTTTGGAATGAAGAAGGATTGTAAAAAACTCCATATACTTTATAAGACGAACCTTCCTTTGATTTCCATAAAACTAAAAGATTATCATCTGTGTTTCCCTTAACTGCAATAGGAGTGTATTTTAATCCAGTGTAAGGAGTTAAAAGATAATCTTCTTCAAATTCAGAACCATTTTCTCCTATTTTCTGAGCATAAATATAAAAACTATCAATGTTGTATTCTCCATTTTCATCACTCCTATCAGCCCAGAAAGCATAAGTGTTTCCACTTGAGGTTGTGGCAACATTTCCATAATGTTCGTCTAATTCAGTTTTTGAAATATAAAATGGCTCTCCAGAAGGTGTACCATCGGAATTTATAATTCTTCCCAGAACACGATATGGATAAGAAGTATAATATACTATGAAATATTTTTTTATTTTCTGGTTATATGTAAGTTTACAATTAGCAAGGTAAGAAGAAGAAGAGGCAAGTTCCTTTTCATCTTCAAGAGTTCCATCACTTTTTACTATTCTTCCCCATATCTTCTTACTGCTTCCATAAGTGTAGGATACAAGAAATTCCAGATTGTCTGGATTGAAAGCAATTGAACAATTATATGGCCAGCCTGATTTTTCACCAATATCAAAAATTTCGGTTTGCGGTTGACCCTCTTTGTTTAAAATAATCCCTTTCCACTTCCCACCATATTTATCTTCACTTGCCACAATTAAAAAATTTCCGTTTTGAGGATTTACTTCAACATCAGGATATTTGCAATTCTCATCCATAATTACAAAAGCATCACTTGCTTGATGTGTTTCTCCATCCACAAAAATCCCATAAAGTTTATAATCAGGGTTATTTGGAATATATTCCCCACCCATAAATACAATAAGATATTTATTGTTCACAGGGTTATAAGCAACATCTAATTTATCTACCCAGTCGTTTTCATATACAGTTAATTTTTCGCCGTCTTTATAACCATTGTCGTGAAAGAATTGACAGTATATATAAGAAGGAGTATAAACATTTTCTGATTTTCTTGTTACAAGTAAATAACTTGAACCTTTTGCAACTGCAGGATATTCATTATTACCAAACATCCCGGTATCAATTTGAATGAATAATCTGAATTGCTGTTGAGCAGTTGAAATCCCATCTGTAGCAGAAATTGTAAAATTAAAAGTTCCAAGTTCTGCTGGAATCCCTGAAATTACACCTGTGGTTGAATTTAATGAGAGACCTTCTGGCAGATTTCCTTCAACAATCTGCCAGGTATACCTATTCCCATTACCTCCAACTGCTCCAATTCTTAAATTATACTCTTCTTCAAGAGCGCCTTGTGGTAAATCTTTTTCAGTTGTTATTGTAAGAGAAGAAGAAGGAGATAATGTACCATTTTTATATATTTTCTGGGCATAAATATTATTATTTGAAAAAACTACTACTACCCCATCATCTACATCAATTACTTCATAATCATTCTGCACGCCTGAACTGTATACTTCAACTCCTCCTTCTGACCACCATCCGATTCCATCATCTCCTATTCTCTGAGCAAGAATTTTATCATTTGTCCAGAGTATAAAATAAGTTCCATCTGAATTTCTAATTATTCTTGGATTTATTCCTGTACCTATTAAGATACCATTAGTATCCCACAAAATATTCCCATTTCCATCAATATGCTGGGTGTAAATTCTGTTTCCTCCACTTCTCCTATCTACCCATACAATTACTGCACCGCCTGAACCATCTGATACTGCCTGTAAATTACTCTGAGAATCCTCTGCATCACACACAGTAATACCTCCTTCAGTCCATTGTATTTCTCCAGAAGAATTTACTCTTTGAGCAAAAATGTCTCTATTCCCATTTCTCTCATCTGTCCAGAAAGCAATTACACCTCCTGCACCGTCACTTACTATATCACAATAACTTACTATTTGGGAGGAAACATTATTAGGCAAAGAAACTCTTACTCCTCCCGGAGTCCAGTTAGGTCCAGCAGAAAACTTTTGAACTCTTAAAGAACGCCAACCATAATATGGACCATCTCTACTATCTTCCCATCCAACTATTGCTTCACCTGTCCCACTGTAAATAACCATTGGATTTGCTATAGCAGAACCTTCTCCATCATCTCCCCCTTGTGAGGAAATTGAACCATAATTTGTTAAAATGCTACCGTCATTTCCTCTATGAGATGCTTTTCCTCTTGGGTACCATAATCTATATCCACCATATTCCCATACAGTAAAAACTCCTCCTTCTCCATCAACACATAAATCCACATTACTACCACTATCCCCCTCCTGTAATAAAATCCCTCCTTCTCCCCATAACTTATTTCCACTGCCATCTAATCTGTTTATTCTTACATTATTATTCTGAATTCCTCCCCCTGCAGCATCTGTCCAAGAAAATATTATTCCTCCTGCTTCATCTGAAACAGCCCTCACATCTGTTTGTAATTCATAAGTAACACCTCCATATCCTTCAACAATAGAAATACCATTCTCTGTCCATTGTATTTCTCCGGAAGAATTCAATTTCTGTCCATAAATATCCTTGTATTTCCAAGAAAAACCTGGAACATTTCCTCTTCTCTCATCAACCCATAAAATAATAAAATTCCCGTCAGATAACTTAACTATTTTGGGACCTGTTTGATTTTCAGGAGCATCGCATATAACCACCGGAGAAGAAGGGTCAGTTGACCATGAGAAAACCGAAATCTGAAAAGAAAAAAAGAACATCAGAATAAAATATATACTTTTTTTCATTTTTTCCCTCCCTCTTACATTTTTTATTTTATAATTTTATTTTTTTTTGTCAAATTTCCTGAAATTTACATTCTGAAAAACCAGATTAAAACTGAAATCCTTTTTCTTTAAAGAGTTTTAAAACTACATCAACAACTTTCTCATCATATAGTTTGCCTTTATTTTCCTGAATGTGAGAAAGAGCAAAATCTATTCCAAGAGGTGGTCTGTAAGGTCTAAAAGATGATATTGCGTCAACTACATCAGCAACTGCTAAAATTCTTGCTTCAAAAAGTATTTCACCATTTTTAAGCCCTCTTGGATAGCCAGAGCCATCAAGCCGTTCATGGTGCTGGTAAATAATTTCAGGTACTGGACAGGGAAAATCAATATGTTTTAAAATATCATAACCGGCTTTCGGATGCTCTCTTACAATATTAAATTCTTCTTCTGATAGTTCCCCTGGTTTTACAAGAATTTCTGAAGGTACTCTAATTTTTCCTATATCGTGAATAAGTCCTGCGACATACATCCATTTAACTTTATTTTCATCAAATCCAAGTTCTTCACATATTGCCTTTACAAGTTTTGCTACATTTCGCTGGTGTCCAACAGTATAAGGGTCCTTCATCTCAATAGTTTTCATCAGTGCTTCCACTGTTTCCAGAAGGATATTTTCAACTTTCTCTTTACTTTTAATAATTTCAGTAATATCTCTTATATGTAAGAATATATACTCATTACTTTTCTGAAATATTCTCTGAACTAACATTTCATAGTTTTTCCCATTAACTTCAATAATCTCGCTTCCTTCTCTATTAGTTATTTCAATATCACCAATTTTTTCTATCTTTCTTTCTAATTTCTTCCCTGTTATCTCTTTATATATTTTCTTCCCTGATGAGTTTACAACAATAATACCCCCACTTTTATCAAGGTAAAAAATTCCATCATTTGTGTGCTCAAATATATTTCTTAACATTTTATGTTCTTTCTCAATATCACTCTGAATTCCCTCAAAAATAAAAGGCACTGTTTGAATAAAACTGTTAATAATTCCTATATTACAACTTTCTTCAGAAACACTTCTATCAGTTGCTAAAAATAAAAAGCCAATAATTTCACTTCTTTTTGTCTGTATAGGTATATTAAGAGAAAATGCAATATCTTTAATTTCTTTGTTCTTTTCTCTTTTAAACTCAATTATTCTTTCAAGTATTTCAGTGGTATCAATTTTTTCCCCTGTTGCATTTTCAAAATCCTTTATAAGTTTTTCTTTTATTTTCTTATGAAGTTTTTCTGAAACAGGAGAAGTTGTATAAGTATTGAGAACTTTAATCCCTGGGGAATAAATAAGTAAACTGCATAAATCAAATTTGCAATATTTATAACAGAGAAAAACAATCTGTGTAAAAAACTCCTCATAATTATAAATATAAGCAATTTTTTCGATAAGTTCATTATAAAAATCAATCAAACTTATTTCACTCCTTGCTTTCAGGGAATCCAATAATTCTATCTTTTCATTCAATTCTTCCACGTAAAGAAAAGAAAAAAGATAAAAAATGAAAAAAGGAGTAATTTCAGAAATGAAATCTTCTTTCTCTTTGGAAAAATCTTTTTTTCCTATGAGTTCCACAAGTATATAATTTTTTTCTTTAAAAGCAGGAAAAATCAAAAAATAGTTAAAACCATTTTTTAAATATTCAGTTCTCCATTCACCTTTTTTTCTTTTCAGGTTTTCTATGTATATGGGAGAAAAATCAATGTCCTCAAGATTAAATTTTACTTTACCCTGATTAATTAGTTCATTTATGCTTTTTTCAAGATTTAATAAATCATTTTCTTTCTGGAAAATCAAATTGCAAGAAATATTTCCATTTTTAATCCTCCAGAGGAAAGCCCCATCAAAATCAAGATAATCTGAAACAAATTTAATTATTTTTCCTAACTGCTTCTCTGAAAAATATGAGAAAAAAACTTTATTAAACTCTTTTCTCATTTTTTACCTTATATTTATATTATACCAAAGCAACATAAATTTACCATACTCATAAAAATTTTCAGTCAATTATATTGACACATTCTTTAAAATTCGTAAAATTAAGATAACCTGTTTTTGTAAATAATAAAATGATATCACTTGGTTATGCTAAAAAAGGTGTTTATAAAATTGTAAGTGTACGAAGACCTGGTAAGTTGAGAAGGATGTATAATATGGGAATTTTTATTGGAGATGTAATTGAGGTTATAAAACCAGGTCCTGGACCCGTTATAATAAGAAAAGAAAATATAAGGATTGGTATTGGGTTTGGAATAGCACAGGATATTTTTGTCCAACCCTTCTGATAAAAATGGAAGAAAAACTTATTGCGATTGCAGGAAATCCCAATACAGGGAAAACAACCCTATTTAATGCTTTAACAGGACTTAAA
>JAGHCG010000044.1 GCA_021160565.1 bacterium
ATTGATATATTTGAAATTCCTCTTGACAAATTTTGAAATATGCTTATATTATATGTAAAAACAAAAGAAAGGAGGTGAAAAAGTATGAATAAAGCAGATCTTATTGAAGCAGTGGCAGAAGTTGTTTCCACCAAAAAGGAAGCAGCCGCAGCAGTTGATGCTGTCCTGGATGCAATTAAAAAAGCTCTGAAGAAAGGAGAAACAGTAACACTGGTGGGATTCGGAACATTCAAAGTAACCAAGAGGAAAGCAAGAAAGGGAAGAAATCCAAGAACTGGTGAGACTATCAAGATTCCAGCCAAGAAGGTGCCAGTCTTCAGACCAGGAAGTGAGCTCAGAAAAGCAGTGAAGTAATACTCTTGGGAAAAGCGGGTCTCCTATTAAAGGAAGGCCCGCTTTTACTTTTTGATAAACAAACGGATTTTTTTGAAAGGATAATAACGGAGGATTACTTTTCCAATAATAAGTTTTTTCTTTACAGGTCCCCAGACAGAACTGTCTTCACTCTCATTCCTGTTATCTCCAAGAAGAAAGTACGAATCTTCCGGTATCTTTTTTTTCAAATTATAGGTGGGTTTTTCTTTAATGTACGGCTCATCTATTCTCCTTCCATTGATGTACACATACCCATTTCTTATTTCAACAATTTCTCCTGGTAATCCTATGACTCTTTTTGTCAGAATATCTTCTCCTCCTTCAGGGTCTTTTATAACAACAATATCTTTTCTCTGAATATTTGAAGGTTTTATCGCAACAATTCTATCACCAACAGAAAGGGTGGGTTCCATTGAGGAAGAAATTATTTCAAAAAATCTTACTTCCTTTATTCCAAATAAATAACCAATTAAAAATGCAAAGCCAACAATTATCAGAGTTCTTATAAGTTTCATAAATAACATTATAAAATCTTGACATTGAAATGTCCAGCAGGTATAACTTGTCAAAACTTGGCAAGTGGAGGCAATAATTTAAATGAAAAGTTTTATCTCACCTTCTAAGGTGGATGAAATAATTGAAAAATTAAACATAGTGGATGTAGTCTCAGAATATGTAAAATTAAAAAAAACTGGAAAAAATTTCAAAGCCCTCTGTCCTTTCCATGAAGAAAAAACTCCTTCCTTTTTTGTGAGCCCTGAAAAACAGATTTTTCACTGCTTTGGATGTGGAACAGGTGGCAATGTTATAAAATTTTTGATGGATATTGAGAAAATAAGTTTTCCTGAAGCAATAAAACTTGCTGCAAAAAAAGCAGGAGTTGATATTGAATTTGAAGAAGGATACCGGGAGAATAAAGAGAGAAAGGAAATAATAAAAGCAAATGAATATGCTCTTAAAATTTACAGTGAAGCACTTTTTTCTCCTTCTGGAAAAGTGGCTCTTGAATACTTATATGAGAGAAATTTTGATGAAGAGAAAATAAAAAGATTCTGTCTTGGTTTTGCTCCATCAGGAAAATTTCTTTTAAAGAGAATAATTGAAGATAAACTTGATAAAACCTCCTTTATAAAAGCAGGGCTTATAAATGAAGAAGGAGAAGCCGATATTTTCAGAAACAGAATTATTTTCCCGATATTCAACTGGAAGGGAGAAGTTGCTGGATTTGGTGGAAGAGTTCTTGATGATGGAATTCCAAAATATCTCAATACTTCAGAAAATATTGTTTTTGATAAAAGTAAACTTCTTTATGGCATTAACTGGGCAAAAGACCAAATAAAAAATAAAGGATTTGCTATTATTGTTGAAGGTTATTTTGATGTTCTGAAATTAATTTCAAATGGAATAGAAAACTGTGTTGCTCCAATGGGAACTTCTCTTACATCAAGCCACCTCAGATTTCTCAAAAGATATACTGATAGAATTTTACTTACATTTGATACAGATGAAGCAGGTATAAGAGCAAGTTTGAGAAATTTAGAAAATATTTTGAGGGAAGGTTTTGAAGTTAAAGTTTGTGTTTTACCATCTGGATTTGACCCAGATAATTTTATTGATGAATATGGAATTGAAGCATTTGAAAATTTATTGAATCAATCTCAGGATTTCCTTGATTTTCTTATTTCTGTAATAACCAAAATGTATGATATGAACTCTCCAAGAGGAAAATCCCAGGCTGTAAAGGAATGTCTTAAATTTATTGCACTAATTCCTGATGAAATAGAAAGAGATGAATATTTGAAGAAACTTTCTCTTACCCTTGAAGTTGAAAAGAAAATTTTAGAAGAAGAAATTGAGGAAATTGCAGAAATTGAAGAGAAAAGTTTTATTGAGGAGAATTTGAGAAAAACAGATTCTTTTATACCTTCAGCAGAAACTCTTCTTCTTGAAGTTTTACTTTCTGATGAGAAATACTGGGAAAATTTTTTAAAGTGGAAAGGAAAGTTAACAGAAAGAATGGAGAAAGTTCTTGTTGCAGCAGAAACTCTTTTTAAAAGAAATATGAAACCAACTCCTTCAAATCTGATAAACAATGTGGAAGATGAGGAAGTTGGAAACTGGATTTCAAGTGTTGCTATAAACTGTCAGGATAAAAATATTGAAGAGAAAAAAAGAGAAAGAATATATATGGATTGTATAAAAAAATTGAGAAAAATCTCTTTAAAGAAAAAAATTGATGGAAAAATAAAAAATGGAATTCACGATGAGGAACTTGAAGAACTTCAGAGTTTACTTTATGAATTGAAAAAGGAGTGAAAGATGGGGAGAAAAAAGAAAAAACTTTCGGCAAGTGAAAAAGAAAAGAGAATGAATGAAATTATTGAACTTGGGAAGAAGAAGAAACATCTTTCATGGGATGAGATTAATGAACTTTTGCCGATGGAAATGACTGACCAGAAAGAAATTGATGAATTATTTGATGAACTTGAATACTGGAATATAGATATTGATGAAGAAGAAACATTTCCTGTGGAAGAAGAAAAGAAAATTGATACAGAAGAGGCGAGAAATCCATTACGTTCTTATTTGAAAAGTGCAGGTTCTTATTCTCTTTTAACACATGAAGAGGAAGTTGAAATTGCAAAAGGTATTGAAGAAGCAAAGAAGAAATTAAACCAGTTAAGGAAGAAGAATAACTGTTCACGTAAATTGATTGAAAAATGGGAAAAGAGGCTGTATGAGTTGAGAGAGAAACTGATAAGTTCAAATTTAAGACTTGTTATAAACATTGCAAAAAGATATAGTAATCCTAAACTTTCAATACTTGACCTTATTCAGGAAGGAAATATTGGACTTATGAAAGCAGTGGAGAAATTCAAATATAAAACAGGTTTCAAATTCAGTACTTATGCAACCTGGTGGATAAGACAGGCAATAACAAGGGCAATAGCAGACCATTCAGCAACAATAAGAATACCTGTCCATATGATTGAAAAAATAAATAAAGTGAAAAAAATAGAAGCAAATCTTACCCAGAAAAGTGATGAAGAACCAACTTATGAAAAAATAGCAAAAAAGATGAATTTGCCAGTGGAGAAAGTTAAAACAATAAAGAAGTCAATGAGGCCTGACCCTATTTCACTTGATATGACTGTTGGAAATGAAGAAAGAACCACAATAGGAGATTTTATTGAAGATAATGAAAATCCAAATCCAGTTAAATACACAAGACAATCTCTTTTAAGAGAAGAAATTGAAAAAGCACTTGAAGTGCTTGATGAAAGGGAAGAGAAAATAATAAGATTAAGGTTTGGACTTGATGAAGATGGATTTCAGAGGACACTTGAAGAAGTTGGACGTTATTTCAATCTTACAAGAGAAAGAATAAGGCAGATAGAGGCAAAAGCAATTCAGAAACTCAAAAATTCAGGTCGCAGTAAAAAATTGCAACTCTTTCTCGAAGGAATTTTTGAAAGTTCCTATTCCAAGTAGGCAATCTAATGGGTTATATTAAATTCCTTGGAACAGCAGGTGCTCGTTTTGTTATGATTACTCAACTGCGTGCTTCTGGTGGAATGTGGTTTTCAATAGATGGTGTTGAAATCCTTGTCGACCCTGGACCGGGTTGTCTGGTAAGAGCGGTTAAAAGCAGACCAAAATTATCTCCTGGAAAACTTGATGGTATATTTCTTTCTCATAAACATCTTGACCATTCTTGTGATATAAATCTGATGATAGAGGCAATGACAGAAGGGGGACATAAGAAAAAAGGAATTGTTCTTGCTCCTTATGATGCACTTGAAAATGACCCGGTTATTCTCAAATACTGCAGGGATTTTCCTGAAAAAGTGGAAGTTATAAGAGAAAAGGGAGAATATACTGTGAAAAGTTTAACTTTTGAAATTCCACTGAGACACAGACATGGAGTTGAAACATATGGATTTAAACTTAAAAATGGGAAAGTTCCTGTTATTGGATACATTTCTGACACTTCCTTTTTTGAGGAATTAATTGATGGTTATAGAGGAAGCGAAATTTTGATAATCAATACTGTTTTATATGAGAAAAAAGAAGGAGTGGACCACCTTTCACTTCCTGAAGCAGAAATTATTATAAGGGAAATAAAACCAAAAAAAGCAATCCTTACACATTTCGGAATGACAATGCTCAGAAACAGGATATGGGAAAAAGAAAAGGAAATAAGTGATAGAACTGGAGTTGATGTAATTGTGGCAAATGATGGAATGAAATTTGAGTTTTAAATCCACCCGGTAATTTCAGCAATAAGTTTACTGTAATAAAGGAAATTTTCCCAGGAAATATCAGGTTGATTCTCTTGGAGCACCAGGCATAAAAGGGATTTTATCAACTTCTTCAAAAAGCGATGTCTTTACATATCTTTCTCTTTCATTCATAGCCGGAAAATTATATCATATAAGAAATGGAAAAGAAATTAAAACATCTGGGTATCCTTGCACAGTTTGAAATGAGTAATTACCTGACAAAAGAACCTTTTAAAGGACATTCTTTTATTTATCCCTCTGTTGCCGGTGGGAAAATCATACCAATTTTTAAAATTCTTCTGAGTAATTACTGTAAATTTAACTGTCTCTACTGCGCCAACAGAAAAGATAGAGATTGTCCAAGATACAGGTTAAGTCCGGATTTTCTTGCAGAAACATTTTTTAACTTCTGGAAGAAAAATTATGTTGCAGGACTTTTTTTATCCTCTTCCATAGATGGTGATGTAAACGAAATTCAGGAAAAAATAATAGAAACTGCAAAAATCTTGAGAAAAAAATTTAATTATCCTGGATATATTCATCTAAAAATTCTTCCTGGTGCAGACCCTTATTTAATAAAAAAAGCATCAATTTATGCTGATAGGCTCTCTCTTAATATGGAAACAGTCTCAACAACTCTGCTGAAGAAAATTTCAAAAGAGAAAGATTTTTCAAAATCTCTTTTGAAAACTTTAAAAAATCTCTCAATTATAAACCAGGAAAGAGGGTTAAAATCAGGTATTACAACTCAGTTTATTGTGGGAAGTGAAAATGAAAAGGATAAGGATATTCTGGGTTTTTCCTTTTATCTTTACAGAAATCTGAAATTAAGAAAAATTTATTACAGTGGATTTTCTCCAGTTCCAGCAACTCCTCTTGAAAACAAAACTCCCTGTGAATTCAAAAGAATTTTAAGATTGTATCAGGCAGACACCCTTATAAGAAAATATGGATTTAGGTCAGATGAAATAATTTTTGACGAAGAAGGAAATCTGGATAAAGATAAAGACCCAAAAGAAAAATGGGCAGAGAAAAACCCTTCCTTTTTCCCTGTGGAGATAACCAAAGATGATTTTGAAATTCTTATAAGAGTTCCTGGAATTGGTTTTCAAACAGCAAAAAAGATAATTAAGGTAAGGAAAGAAACAAAAATTACTCCTGAAATTCTGAAAAAAATAGGGGTTAGGAAAAAATCTTTCCAGTATATAACTGTTTCTGGTAAAAATATAGTAGAGGAAAATAATGAAAAAGAAGATGAGTTTTAAAATACTCTCTTTGAAGATATATAAGAAAACAAATAAAAAATGGAAAAATTATTGAAAAAAAATTTTTTTACAACAGGTGAAATTGGGAAGATATTTGGTGTTTCAAGAATTTCTGTGTACAAATGGATAAAAGGAGGAAAATTAAAAGCATTCAGAATACCTGGTGGGAAATTTAGAGTTTACAGAAAAGACCTTATAGAATTTGTTAAAAAAAGTGGATTGAGAGGGTATGATGAGATTTTAAAAGAACCATTGAAAATCTTAATAGTTGACGATGATGAAAAAATTCTTGAAACATTAAAAAATTATCTTGAAAAAAGAAATCCAGATTTTAATATTATGTGTGCAACAAACGGATATGAAGCAGGAAAGAAAATCTCCAAATTTAAACCAGATGTTGTAATACTTGACATTTTCATGCCAGGAATTGATGGGTTTGAAGTTTGTAGAGATATAATAACAGACCCTTCAACAAAAG
>JAGHCG010000042.1 GCA_021160565.1 bacterium
AGATATAAGAAAGAGGCAGTAGAGAAATTTTTTCCTGATATAGAAGGGGTTGGTGCAGGTTTTTTGAGGAGTTAGAAGTTGAAGAATTTTTAATTTCATTGATAAGTAATGGATATAGCAAAAATCAAATACAGAGAACATTGAAGAAGTTGGAATTACCGTATAGTGAGCAGGAGATAGAAAAGATAAAAGAAAATTTGAAAGAGAAAGTGGATAATTTTAAGACGAGGCGGGGTCAAATTTATAAAAATTTTCTATTTCTCATTCTTTTTCAAGTTCTTCATTTTACTTTAAGGGTTTTTCTCTGCTTTCCTATTTTTGGGTTTAATAACAAGAGAGAAGGTATTACCGGGAAATATAGCGGGTATTTAAAAAATTGATATTGTTGAACTGGCAAAAGCAATATTCACGCTTAAAGAAATGTTATTACGAAATATCAAAAAGACAGGAAAGAGGAAATTCTACAGATGCGGCCGTATCTGGTGGGATTAAGAAGTGGACCCGGGCGGATTCGAACCACCAACCAACGGATTATGAGTTAAAAGATAAAATTTTTCTTTACTCTAGCAGCCTGGTATTTCTGGAATTTTCCGCTTTCCAATAGATTAAAAATTCCATTTATTCCATCTACTCTATTTTCTGTCACAATTTTCTCGTACGAGGAGGTGTAAAATGAAAGAGAAAAAAGTATGGAAAAAAATAGGGAAAGGAGCAATTATCTTAGGAGGAATTACATTACTCTGCAAGCGGAAGGAGATTGTGAAATGTTTTAAAAAGAAAGAAAACAGAGAAAAAGTAGAGAATATATTATTTCAAATTTTATCTTCCTTTAATGTCCCTAAACCTGAAATTCCCCCAACTCCTTTACCTTCTTATCTTCGGGGTAAAAAAATCCTGAAGTGTCTGAAGAATCTTACATAGAAAAAGCGATTAAATCACTTTCTTTATGGCCAGAAGCAAATTCTAAAGTTAAAGAGTTCTCAGATAAAACTTCAACTCAGAAAATCCTACCAGAAGATATATCTTTACACTGGCTTAAAATTTTAAAAACCCCTTTTAGGGCTTTAATAATTGGAAAAACAGGAAGCGGTAAATCTGTCCTCGGCCATTTTCTTTTAGAAATCTTCCGTTTTCAGAAGAACATTTTCATCCTTGGATTCCCGGAAGATAAAATAAAACTTCTCCCTGAGTATATAAATGTGGTAAACGACTTGACGCAAATTCTACCGGATTCTTTATGTTTGATCGACGAAAGCTATATCCATTATTATTCACGGGATTCAATGACTGCTGATAAAAACAAACTTCTTACAGAAATGCTCGCTCTTTCCAGGCAGAGAAACATAAGTTTAATATTCATCACTCAGAGTTCTGGTTTAATTGATAAAAATATATTAACACTCGCTGATTATTTAATTTTCAAGGAGATAAATGATTTTCAGGTAAAATTCGAAAGAAAAGAAACAAGACAATTTTTTAAAAAAGCAAAAGAAAAATTTGATGTTGTTGAAGGCGACAAAAGGAAATGGACTTATATAATTAGCTCCTCCGGGGATTTTGAGGAATTCCTGGGAAATAAATTGCCCACTTACTGGAACGAAGAAATTAGCAGGGCGTATGCATCCTTTACCATTTGGGGTGAAAAATATGGAAGGAAAATCAAAAAAACAGGAAAAGAAAAACATGGCAAAACAGCTGAGAAACCAGGGATATTCTTATAAACAAATAGCAAGACACATCGGAGTAAGCAAAGCCACCATTCTCAACTGGGTAAAACACAACAGATAGAGTATTAATTAATTTTTAAAAAAGATGAAGAAATTATTCAATTATCAATTCTCCCTGGTCGATTGTCAAGAATTTTGTGTCTGGCTGGTCTCTTTTCCAAATCTTAAGTTAAACAATTGCCTTATTTCATACTCATCTCCTTTTAAATTTGGTACCGATTTTCTCCCCAAAAACATGGCAGATAAGCATCTCCCATCTTCTCCTTCCCTTCTATATCAGGAAGAAAATTCCTCTACTGTTTTTTTCTGCTGCCTCTTTCTTGCTCAATTTCCCATTATTCTCCCATTTCTCCCTCTGGATTTTACTCTGAATTTTGTCCCTCTTTATTATATATTAGACACAATATTTTTTACTACCCAAGAGTATATTTTACATGCAGTAAGGAATACGGTGAGTAGAGTTCGGAAAAGAGACAGAGAAGGGATAGTGGAAGATTTAAAGAGAGTGTATAGAGCAGAACCCATAGAGAAGGCGAAAGAGAATATGGAGAGATAATTTTCTGTATCTTTTCACATTTTATGAAATTTCCGCTTCAGATAAGAAGTTTAATTTATACAACGAATCAACTGGAGAGATCACATTACATAAAGAGATAAAAAGAAGATTAAAAGTTATGGAGATATTGCCTGAGGAAGAAAAAGCAGAAAAAGTATTATATTTGATAATTGCACAATTAAATGAAGTTTATAAGGAAAGGAAGTTAAGGAATTTTGAACAGGAGTGGCACCATTATTTAGAAGAGAAAAACAAAACCCGCGAGATATTAATAACCCAGACACAATTAAATTGACCCAACCAATGCAAAAC
>JAGHCG010000242.1 GCA_021160565.1 bacterium
ATGAAAATGGAAATCTCTTAAAATATGAAGAAAGAGGTTCTATGTCAGTAAATAATATCACAACTCTAACTTTTGCTTTTGAAGAAGAACTTCCTCAGAAAGGGAAAATAACTGTGGAGATTTATAAAGATATTAAAGAATATGTTATTCCTTTTAAAGTAGGAAATATATACCTACCAACTAAAAATTTTTCAACTCCTTAGAAAGGAGGAGGTTTTGAAAATATGGAATTTAGAAGAACTTTCAGAGGTTCCAAGAACAAGAGAGGTTTTTTTCAAGAGGAAGCATTAAAGGAATTTTTTATGAGGGATTACCTTTTCAGGGAAAAAATACAGAAATTTTTGCATATCTGGGAATACCTGAAAGGAAGGAAAAAGTTCCATCAATGGTTCTTGTTCATGGTGGTGGAGGGACTGCTTTTTCAGAGTGGGTTGAGATATGGAACAGAAGAGGATATGCGGCAATATCAATGGATTTATGTGGATGTATTCCTGAAAAAGAAAATGGAAAATGGAAAAAACATTCAAAAGGCGGCCCTTCTGGATGGGGAGAGAGTTTTTCTCAAATTGACTGGGAAATTTATGACCAGTGGCCATTTCATGCAATAGCAGATATAATCCTTGCAAATACTCTTTTACGCTCTTTTCCTGAAATTGATAAAAATAAAATTGGAATAACTGGAATCTCCTGGGGCGGTTATCTTACCTGTATTGCTTCTGGTGTTGATAATAGATTTAAATTCGCAATTCCTGTTTATGGATGTGGATTTCTGATGGAGACAAAATTTTTTGAAAATTTAAATTCAATGGAAAAAGAAAAAAGGGAAAAATGGTTAAAACTGTGGGACCCTTCAAATTATCTTGTGAATACCTTCATCCCCATGCTCTGGATAAACGGGACAAACGACACTGCTTATTCTTTGAGTGCATTCCAGAAATCCTGTAATTTAACAAAAGGTGAAAATACTCTTTCAGTTCGTGTGAGAATGCCTCATAGTCATCAGGATGGATGGCAACCAGAAGAAATTTATGTTTTTGCTGATAGTTTATGTAAAAATGGAGTTCCTCTTGCAAAAATAAAAAATCATGGAAGAAAAAGGAAGTATGCCTGGATTGAATTTGAAAGTAAAACAGGAATTATTAAAGCAGAATTAAATTTTACAAAAGATGAAGGAGACTGGAGAAATAGGAACTGGGAGACAGTTGAATTGGAAGTGAAGGAAAACAGAATTGAGACAGAAATACCATCTGGAGCAAAGTCTTATTTCTTCAACATAATAGATGAAAGGAATCTCCTTGTAAGCAGCCCTTATATTGAAATTTGAAGATTAATTACATCTACCTGTTTTCTTTTTCTCCCGCAATTACGCAATTATTTTAAATTTTCAGATTTTGAAATCAATTTAGATATTGTGAAGAATTCTTATATAATCTTTTGCAATTTTAAGGTCTTCAAGTGCCTCTTCAACATCACAGACAGGTTTTATTTCATTTTTTATTGCTTTTATAAAATTCACTGCCTGCTGATACATTGCACTGACCCATGGGAGTTGTGGAATAAAAGTACAAGGAACAGAATTCTCTCCCAAATCTTTAAAAATTTCTACCTTCCCGGGTCTATTAATTGCCAAGGGGGCTGGTAAAGTCAGTTTTATATACCCTTTTTCAAAAAATACAGTTGCCGTTTCCTGCCAATCTATTGAAGTTGTATATGGAAACATTTCAATTATCCCCGGAATTCCACTTTTACTTTCAATTCCCATTAAAACACCTGTTGGTTCAGCATACTTTACAACATATGGCTCTCCGAGAAGATATCTCATCAAATTTATCTGATGGATATAATAATTCACAAAATCAACATATTTTTTAAATATCTCTTCTTTCATATCAGAAGGTGGAAGATCCTTTTCAAGTGGAGGTAAAGTTTCATCTGTGGTTATAAGGTCATTAAATCCTCCAGCAATCCAATCTCCAGGAGGAATTGTTATTCTTATATATTTCATTTTCCCCATCTCTCCAGTTTTCTTAAATTTTTCTATTTTCTCTTTCACATAAATTGTCGCCGGGTCACTTCTTTTATGATATCCTACCATAATCCATGTTTTACTTTCTTTCATTACTTTAACAATTTTTTCTCCTATTTCAACAGAACTTGCCAGTGGCTTTTCAATAAAAATAGGAACCTTCGCTTTTAACAATTCTGGAATGAGAACCCCATGTCTTGTAAATGGTTGAGAAGCAACAATTCCATCAAATTTTTCCTTCAAGAACATCTCTTTAAAATTGTTGTAAACTCTCGGTATTCCATTATCTATAAGAACATAGTTCTTAAGATGGGGACATTGTCCCATTGAGCCAACACCTACAAAAACTATCTTTACTTTTTCAGCCATTTTCTATCATACCCATAACTTTTTTAAGGAACTATACGCTTTTTCTGTTATCTTTTTAATAGGATCTCTCCAATACTCTTCCCTGAATATTTCAACTGAAAGAAACCGTTGGTATCTGTTTTTTGAAAAGTATTTTGAGAATTTCAATAAGAGGAATAACACAAAGCCCAGGATATAACCTGTTTGCATCCCTCAACTTTTCTCTTGGTAAACTTTCACAATCATTTATATGAACAATAAAAAGTTTCTCCACAGGTATTTTTTCTATTTCTTCCATAGAGATAGCCGATTTATAATAGTGAAAGGTATCGAGTATTAATCTAATAAACTCACTTTCACTGGCTTCAATTATATCAAGAGCCTGTTTGGGACCAGGAACAAATGGATGCATTCCAAGGGGCTCAATTGCAAGTTTTACTCCATAATTCTTTCCTATTTCAGCACATCTTCTCACACTTTTTCCTGCAATCTTTACTGCTTCTGTGTAAGGTAAATTTTCTGGCGGAACATCAGGGCAAACAATTAAAACAGGACAGTTTAATTCAGAAGATATTTTTGCTCCCCATTCTATTTCTTTCAGAGAAATTTCAATTTCACCGAAGGCTCTTAAGAAAAAAGGACAGATAGAAGCAACCTCAATGTTATTCTCTTTCAACAACAGTTTCAAATCTTCTACAGAATAGGTGGTGAGATACTTCTTTAGTTTATCTGTCCAGATTTCTATACCTTCAAACCCTACTTTCCCAGCTGCAACAATATCTTCTTCCAGAGAAAAAGGCATGATAGTTGCACCATTTATACACGTTTTCATCTTATCCTCCGTGTTTTTGGGTATTATAAGAGAAAGTTCAATTTGTATCAAAACCTTGAATTGAGACCTGAAAGATATAGTGAAAGTTTCAATGAATATCATATACTGAGTATAAAATAAGACATGTTTTTAACTTAAGATATGAAAAGGAGATGAAACACACAAAAATTATTGACAAACCCCAAGTTAGACCTTTTCATTCATATATCCATTTGTGAAACCATGGGTCATTTGTCTTTTTCTGGAATTGTTTTA
>JAGHCG010000209.1 GCA_021160565.1 bacterium
GAGTTATGTAATTGTGAAGATTACTCACAAAAAAAGCAACTGAATTCACAGAATTTTTGAATTTTTTCAGATGAGAAATTAAACAATCTAAATTTTCAACATTTATATAATCTGCCTCTTTAACTCTCAACATAAAAAATTTTTTATCAATTTCCATTTTTCACTTTTCTTTCATTTTTTCTTCTATAGCAGCCTGAGCAGCAGCAAGTCGAGCAACTGGAACTCTATAAGGAGAACAGGAAACATAATCCATCCCCACTCTATGGCAGAATTTAACACTTTCAGGGTCCCCACCATGTTCTCCACATATTCCTATTTCAAGAGAAGGATTTGTCTTTCTTCCTTTTTCAATTCCTATTTTTACAAGTTGTCCAACTCCCTCCTGGTCAAGTGTCATGAATGGGTCTTCTTTCAAAATTTTCTTTTCAATATAATAGGGTAAAAATTTCCCTGCATCATCTCTGCTGAAACCAAGTGTCATCTGTGTAAGGTCATTTGTACCAAAAGAGAAGAAATCTGCTTCCTCTGCTATCTGGTCGGCTGTTATTGCTGCTCTTGGAATTTCAATCATTGTTCCCACCATATATTTCACTTTTACTCCATACTTTTTCATAACTTCTTCTGCCACCTTTACAACCACTTCTTTTTGATTTCTCAATTCATTTACATTTCCTACAAGAGGTATCATTATTTCCGGAATTACCTCCACCCCTTCCTTTGCAAGTTCACAGGCAGCTTCCATAATTGCTCTTGCCTGCATTTCAGTAATTTCAGGATATGTTATTCCAAGTCGGCAACCACGATGACCGAGCATGGGATTGAATTCATGTAGTTGTTCCACTCTTGCCAGTATTTTTTCTTTCTCTTCTATTTTCTTCGGGTCCTCACCTTTTTCCTTCATCAAAGCAATTTCCACCATCAATTCTTCTCTTTTTGGTAAAAATTCATGTAAAGGTGGGTCAAGTGTTCTTATGATAACAGGAAAACCTGCCATTTCTCTGAAAAGTCCTTTAAAATCTTCCTTCTGGAATGGTAAAAGTTTATCAAGTGCTTTTCTCCTCTCTTCCTCTGTTTCAGCCATTATCATTTCCTGAACAATAGGTAACCTTTCAGGTGCAAAAAACATATGTTCTGTTCTGCAAAGACCTATACCTTCTGCTCCAAATTCTCTCGCTTTTCTTGCATCTCTTGGAATATCTGCATTTGCCCTCACTCCAAGTTTTCTGAACTCATCAGCCCATTCCATTAACGTTTTGAATTCTCCCTTCAAACCTGGTTCAACTGTGGGAATCTCTCCTATCATCACATTTCCAGTTCCTCCATCTATTGTTATCCAGTCTCCTTCTTTTATTTCTTTATCTTTCACTTTTATAACTTTATTTTCCTCATCAACCTGAAGTTCTCCGCAACCGACAACACATGGTTTTCCCATTCCTCTTGCAACAACTGCTGCATGAGAAGTCATTCCTCCTCTACTTGTAAGAATTCCTTTTGCAGCATTCATTCCATGAATATCATCTGGAGAAGTTTCAATTCTCACCAGAATAACCGGTTCTTCTTTTGCTTTTCTTTCAGCGTCATCAGCAGTAAACACTACTTTTCCACTTGCAGCACCAGGAGAAGCAGGAAGCCCTTTTGCAATTGGCTCAACCTTAACTTTCGGGTCTATGATTGGATGGAGTAGCTGTTCTATCTGCGCAGGTTCAATTCTCATTACTGCTTCTTCTTTTGTTATAAGTCCCTCCTTCACCATATCAACTGCAATTTTTACTGCTGCCATTGGTGTTCTCTTACCCGTTCTTGTTTGAAGCATGTACAACTTTCCTTTCTCAATCGTAAATTCAAAATCCTGAACATCTTTATAATGTTTTTCAAGTTTCTCTGTAATTTCTCTTAACTGCTTGTAAACCTCGGGCATTTCCTTTTCAAGTTCGCTTATAGGTTTCGGTGTTCTTATTCCAGCGACAACATCTTCTCCCTGGGCATTTGTAAGATATTCCCCATAAAATTCTTTCTCTCCTGTAGAAGGATTTCTTGTAAATCCAACTCCTGTACCTGAATCATTTCCCATATTTCCAAAAACCATTGTCTGAACATTTACTGCTGTCCCGAGGTCATCTGGAATTTTGTTTATTTTTCTATACGTAATTGCTCTTGGATTATTCCAGGATTTGAACACCGCATTTATTGCCATTTTTAACTGAACCATTGGGTCCTGAGGGAATTCTTCTCCTGTTTTTTCTTTATAAACCTGTTTAAATTTTTCAACAAGGTCTTTTAAGTCATCAGCAGTTAATTCAGAATCATATTCAACTCCTCTTTCTTTCTTTTTCTCTTCAAGATATTTTTCAAATTCATTTTTATCTATTCCCATAACAACATTTCCAAACATCTGAATAAATCTTCTGTAAGCATCATAGGCAAATCTTTCATCTCCAGAATTTTCTGCAAGTCCTTTCACTGCTTCATCATTCAATCCCAGATTTAAAATTGTGTCCATCATTCCTGGCATTGAAATTTTCGCTCCTGACCTTACAGAAACGAGAAGAGGATTTTTCGGGTCTCCAAATTTTTTACCTGTAAGTTCTTCAAGTTTTTTAAGATTTTCTTTCAATTGCTGGTCAAAATCCTCAGGTAATTTACCATCATGCTGATAAAAATAGGTACACATTTCTGTTGTAATGGTAAAACCTGGTGGAACTGGAATTCCCGCATTTGTCATTTCAGCAAGACCTGCTCCTTTTCCGCCAAGTAAATCTTTCATCTGTCCATTTCCATCTGCTTTTCCTCCACCGAAAAAATATATGTATTTCTTCTGGTTCATTCTTTCCTCCTTTTGGTTCTAATAAGGATTTTTGATTCCTTTTAACTCAATATAATATCCCCATTTCTTCTCTTTGTCAAAACTCCGAATTGAGACATAATAAATCTATACGAAATTATATCGTTGAGACAGGAAAAAATCTACCCGAAATAGGGCACCTTCAGGTAAGATAAAAGGAACTGGAGGTGCAAATGAAAAAGGAGATAAGTA
>JAGHCG010000196.1 GCA_021160565.1 bacterium
CTTTCATGTTTTACAATTTTTTTACACTCAATTTCCGTAAGATAAATTCTTTTTTCTTCATATTTTTCTTTCAATTTTTGGAGTTTTCTTTCAAATCTCTCAAAATTCTCAATATTCTTTTCAAAAATTTCTCTTTCCAGTTTTTCTCTTGCTATTTTATCTATTTCATTAAACTTCTTTTCCTTCTCAGAGATTGCGGCTCTTAATTCCTTTAATTTCTCCTCATATTTTTTTTCAATTTCTTCTGTTTTTTTCTTGTATTTCTCTTCAAGTTCATTTATAATTTCAAGATATTCTTTCTTAACCGGCCTTTTCTTTTTTTGAGATGCTTTTTTTGACCATATAATTTTTATTGTCTCTTCTCTTGCCAGAATTTCAGGATTCCCACCAAGAATTATATCAACTCCCCTTCCTGCCATCTGTGTTGCAATTGTAACGGATTTCGGTCTTCCTGCCTGAGCAATTATTGCTGCTTCTGCTTCATGGTTTTTTCCATGAAGAACTTTATGGGGAATGTTTTTTCTTCTTAAAAATCTGCTTAATTTTTCTGCCTTTTCAATAGATGTTGTTCCGACAAGTACAGGTCTTCCAATTTTATAAAGTTTTTCTATCTCCTCCACTATTGCATTGAATTTTTCTCTTTCTGTTCTGTATATCTCATCATCATATTCAGTTCTTCTTAAAGGTTTATTTGTTGGAATTACAATAACATCAAGTTTATATATTTCTTTAAATTCAATTGCCTCTGTTATTGCTGTTCCTGTCATTCCAGCGATTTTTTTATAAAGTTTGAAGTAATTCTGAAAGGAAATTGTGGCAAGTGTCTGATTTTCACTTTCAATTCTCACTCCTTCTTTTGCCTCTATTGCCTGATGAAGACCATCACTCCATCTTCTTCCTGGCATAAGACGACCAGTAAATTCATCAACAATAATAACCTTTCCATCTCTTACAACATATTCTTTATCTCTTCTGAAAAATGTATGGGCTCTCAATGCCTGATTTATATGATGAACAAGTTCTGTATGAGCACCATCATAAAGGTTTGCAATCCCGAGCAATCTTTCACATTTCCTTATACCTTCCTCTGTGAGAGAAACTGTCTGTGCTTCTTCATCAACAACAAAATCTTTATCTCTGACAAGTTTCCTTACAAGACGGTCAATCTCATAATATAACTGAGGACTTTCTTCTGATGGTCCTGAAATTATAAGAGGTGTTCTTGCTTCATCTATTAAAATTGAATCAACCTCATCAATTATTGCATAATTCAGTTCTCTCTGAACCTGGTCTTCCTTTCTTATTGCCATATTATCTCTCAGATAATCAAATCCAAACTCACTTCCAACTCCATAGGTTATATCACACATATAAGCTTCTTTTCTTGAAACAGGGGAAAGGTAAAGGAATCTTGAATCTGCTGGAAGGTAAGTTGGGTCAAATCTGAAAGCACTTGCAGAATATGGTCCTTTTGCTTCCTTAAAAGAAATGATACAGCCAACAGAAAGACCAAGATAATGGAAAATTGGACCCATCCACTGAGTATCTCTTTTTGCAAGATAATCATTAACAGTTACAAGATGACATCCTTTTCCGGTTAAAGCATTCAGATAAAGAGGTAAAGTTGCAACAAGAGTTTTTCCTTCACCAGTTGCCATTTCAGCAATTTTTCCTCTATGCAACACAATCCCTCCAAGTATCTGAACATCAAAATGTCTCATATTGAGAGTTCTTCTTGCAGCTTCTCTTACCATTGCAAAAGATTCTACAAGAAAATTATCAAGGGGTTCTCCATCAGCAATTCTTTTTTTAAATTCTTCTGTTTTCTCTCTCATCTGCTCTTTTGTGAGATTTTTAATTTCATCTTCTTTTTCATTTATCTTTTTAAGAAGAGAAACCATTTCCTGAAGGAAAGAATACTTCTCCTTATTGAAAATTCTGTTGATGAGAAATTTTGTTCCGGGATTTAAAAGTTTTAAACGTAGAAGGAGTTGCTCATAATATTCCATTTAGACCTAACCTCCTTATAGAGGGGTGCCGGGGGGCAGAATCGAACTGCCCACGCCAGCCTTTTCAGGGCTGCGCTCTACCACTGAGCTACCCCGGCTCTCTGAAATAAAATACCAGTTTAATCCCTTTTTGTCAAGCAAAATTATATCTAAAAAAGAAGTAAATTTCTATTTTAGTTTCTTTTCAAGCCCTTTTATAGTTCCGATACCCCATAAAAAAGCAATGAGTGACCCAATTATATTACCTGCAACAATGCCACACCATATTCCAGAAATTCCTGATTTGAGCACTATTCCAAAGAGATAACTGAAGAATATTTGCAATATAATCGTTCTTAAAACTGCCAGAAAAAAGGCATTTTCTCCACGTCCTATCCCCTGAAAAAGAGAAGATGTTAATCTTCCAAAAGGTACTGCAGGAAGAAACCAAGCGAGTATTCTGAAGGCTTTTATTAAATCAGGTAAAATATGGGAAGATTTTTTTGAATAAGTGAAAATACGAGAAATCTGTGGAGCAAAAATTACTATTAAAAAGACAACCACACT
Organism: bacterium; assembly: GCA_021160565.1. Taxonomy (GTDB): domain Bacteria; phylum Ratteibacteria; class UBA8468; order B48-G9; family JAFGKM01; genus JAGHCG01. The sequence continues at coordinate 2,556 of JAGHCG010000196.1, forward strand.
TTCTATTATTATTCCCATTTTTATTCCGTAAATGTAACCTTCTTTCAATTTAAAAATATTCCTCTCTCCATAAGCAGCACCTATCACTGAAGTGAGAGTCATTCCAATGCCCATGAGAGGAACAAGACATAACATTAAGATGCGCCAGGTACTTGTGAAAACAGCTATTCCGTCAGTTCCACCAGTTTTTATAATAATGACATTGAGAACAAAAACTGCCAGAGACATTGAAATGTGAGCAAATGAAGCAGGAATACCGACTCTTAAAATCTCCTTTATTATATTCCAATTAAGTCGGAAGGAAGAAAAAACAATATCAACATAAGTATCCTTTTTTATAAAAAGCCAGTGCCACATAATAAGTGAAGAGATAAAAAGAGACAGAAGAGAAGCCCATGCAGCTCCTTTCACTCCCATTTTCAATTGATAAATAAAAACAGGGTCAAGAAAAATATTAAGACCTGCCCCTAACACCATTACATACATTGCCCGTTTTGTATCTCCTTCCCCGCGAAGGATTCCCCCACCAATATTTGTAAATACAATGATTATTGTGCCAGATAGGAGAATTTTTGCATAACTCACAACAAGTTGTAGAACATTTCCTTTTGCTCCCATAGAAAGAAAAACTTTCTGTATAAATGGAAGCATTCCTATACTGAAAATTATTCCTATAAGAAGTCCAAGGAAGAGAGTATGAACAGCCGATGAATCAGCCATTTTCTTATCCTTTGCACCAATTTTTCTTGAAATAGCAGCACTCCCACCAATTCCTATTCCAGAAGCAAGAGAGATTACAACCATAAAAATAGGAAAGAAAAGACCTATTGCAGCGAGTGCATCTGAACCCAGACCTGCAACCCAAATTCCATCAACGAGGTTGTAAAGAGAATGAACCACCATGCCGATAATCATTGGAATGGAAAGTTTAAGGATGGCTCTTTTAGGTTCAGCAAGTAAAAATTTTACTCCCTCTGTAAAATCTTTTTCCATTATTTTCCTTTTAAAAAGGGATTCTTTTCTTTTAAACTACTCAAGATTTTCCTTCTTAATAAAATTTTACTTCTTTTCTCTCCAGTTGCAAGCAAAAAAGAGTTTATGTTGAAAAAATAAAAAAAAGAAAGTAGAATATAAAAAGTCGGGGCGTAGCGCAGCCTGGTTAAGCGCGCTTGGTTTGGGACCAAGAGGTCCTCGGTTCAAATCCGAGCGCCCCGACTGAGGCTAAACCTTGGTACTGGAGTGGTCTCTTCTTGAAGAAAAGGTTTAGCCTTGAAAACCGGATGGTGCGAAGAAAAACGCAGATAGATGAGGGGAAAAAGGAAGGAATGAGGTAAGAATTACCAGGATTTGTAAAATCGGATTTTTCTATAAACCATCTCATTCTATTCAAATTCTCCTTTTTCAAATTATATAAACCCAGAAAGGTTCATCTTAATCCTCTCTTATTTTTGAAAAAAGAGGATAAGAAGGAAGGTTGAATTTATTGAGATAAGAACAACTTATGGAAGATAAGTATTTTCTCAGAAAAGAATAGTTTAAAATTCAAAATTTCTTTATCCTGCTAAGATAC
>JAGHCG010000101.1 GCA_021160565.1 bacterium
TCTCCAGTAATTCTCCCTTTTAGGTTGAATCCGGTTGGCAGGTTAAATCTGGTTTGTGCCGTTTATTTGACAGAGATGGGAAAAAGGGTAAAATGAAAAAAATGAAGGTTATATACATTCTTCTTATAATTTTCATATGTGGATTGATAGGAACTGCGGCTGGAGAACTTGCTTTACAGTTTATCCCGCCTGATAGTTATTTCCATTTTTTCCTTTCTTCTGTGATTTCTCCTTTCTGGGAAATAAAAAAAATAGACCTTATTGTGATGAAATTCGGGTTTAATATTCAGTTCAATATAAATCCCTTGACTCTTGTGGGGATTATCCTCGGTTCAATATTTTCTCTCCGAAAGGTATAATTTTTTCTATGGAGAAGAAATATTTCATAAAAACTTATGGGTGTCAGATGAATTTTTGTGATAGTGAAAGATTGATGGCTCTTTTGGAAAAGGAAGGATTTTGTGCAGTCAATTCTTTACAGGATGCTCAATTTATTATAGTTAATACCTGCAGTGTAAGAAAACATGCGGAAGATAGAGCAATTAATTTTTTAAGGTCAAATATAAATTTAAAAAGAAAAGGAAAAATCTTCTGTCTTATTGGCTGCACTGCTAATCTGTATGGGAAAGAGTTACTGGAAAGATTTGATTTCATTGATGTTATATGTGGACCAAACAGATATAAGGAATTGCCAGAAGTTCTCTCCAATATAAAAAATGGGGAAAAAATTGTTCTTACCGGTGAAGTTGAAAATCCTTTTATAGATGAGATAAAAAATAACATGGATGTTTCTTCTTTAATTTCAATAACCAAAGGATGTGAAAATTTCTGTTCTTACTGTGTTGTTCCCTACACCAGAGGAAAACTTGTAAGTAAACCTGCGAAAAAAATTATTGAAGAGGTGAAAAAACTTGTTGAAAGAGGAGTTAAAGAAGTTATTCTCCTTGGTCAGAATGTAAATGAATACGGGAAAGATACAGGAGAAAATTTTGTTGACCTGGTTGAGAAAATCCATGATATAGAAGGAATTGTGAGAATAGGATTTTTAACTTCTCATCCAAAAGATGTTCCAGAAAAATTACTTTATCTATTCAGAGATTTACCAAAACTTTACAAACATTTTCATCTTCCTTTACAGAGCGGTTCAGATAGAATTTTAAAGTTGATGAATAGAAGATACACTATTTCACATTATCTTGGAATTGTTGAAAAAGTAAGGGAAATCGTTCCGAATATTTCAATTACCTCTGATATAATTGTTGGTTTTCCAGGAGAGAAAGAAGAAGATTTTATGGAAACCTATAAAATTGTTGAAAGAATTAAGTTTGATGACCTTTTCGTTTTTAAATATTCACCAAGACCAAAAACAAAAGCCAGTAAACTTCCTGATGATGTGCCAAAAAAGGAGAAGGAAAGAAGACACAGTTTAATTTTAAATCTTCAGGATAAGATATCTCTTGAGAAAAATAAAGCGTATGAAGGAAAAATTGAAAATGTTTTTATAAGGAAAAGTTCATATAAAAGAGAAGGTTATCTTGTAGGAAGGACAGAAACTGAAAAACCAGTGATTCTTCAGGGAGAAGAAAATCTTAAAGGAAAGGTTTTAAAAGTCAGAATTATTGAGGGGTTCCGGCATTATCTTTACGGGAAACTCTGTGAGAATAATAAATGAAAAGTAATGTGGTGATTGCAAGAATGAAACTTAAAATTACCTTTTTCAATTCAATCTCCCTTTTTAAAATTTCACCTCTATCAATTACCTCAACCTTTATCGCATGAATATCTCTCTCTCCATAATGAACTGGACAGTTTGCATGGTAAATTCCTTCTATTTTTAATATATCTCCTCTTACTCTGTATCTGCCAAGATATTTTATTTTCTCTGCATCTTTTTTTTCAAGGAATACTCCTATTACACTATCTCCCTGTTTTATATTTATCCAGTAATTTTCTCCGCTTTTTATTAAATCCCCAATTGCTTCTCCTGTGAATATTACTTTCTTTCCATCATATTTTTCACTTTTTTCAAAGAGAGATTTTATATTTACCACATTTTCTGCTCCAAATCCCCATAAGAAAAGAAGTAAAAAAATAATAATGAATTTTTTCATTCTGGGCTCCTTAAAGAAAAGAGGAATTTAAATAATACAAATATTGAGAAAAATTCAAGTCTTCCAAGCCACATTTCAAGAATATATGTGATTTTTAAAACACTCGGCATATCAGGAGATGTAATGCCTGTTGAAAGTCCCACGTTTGCTGCCGCCGATACGGATTCAAAAAGAGAAAGTATAAAAGGATATCCGTAGAAAGTTCCTATAATTCCTCCTGTGATGTAAAGGGAAATGAAAAGGATAATGAGTATACCAGCCATTTTCAATTGATTATCTTCAACAGTTAAATCTCTTATATGGTGAAAGTTTTCCACAACAATAGCTGATTCAGGAGATGTGAATTTTCTTATTTCCTTTTTTATACCTTTGAGAAAAAGTCCAACTCTTAACATTTTTATTCCACCAGAAGTTGATGAAGTGCTTCCTCCAAGTCCCATAGCAATAATTATTCCTATAAGAGAAGCAGTGGGCCAGTAAGTTAAAAAGTGAGAAGGAGAAATATTTGAATAACCAACTCCTGTATGGGCTGAGATTAATTGATAAAATGTTTTTCTGAAAAAAGATAAAAATCCAGAAAAGGGGAGTGTTTTAAAAAATCCGGCACACACCACTGTGAAGAGAAGAAGAATACTTATCATAAAGACTTTCAACTCAAAATTTCTTATTAACTCTTTCGGTCTTCCTGTCCATACAGCATAGTGAACTCCAAAATTAACTGCTCCAAGAATAAATATCATTACTGTAGCAAGTTCAATTCCAGGACTGTGATAATAAAGAATATTCTGGGATTGTACAGCAAATCCTGCTGTGTCCCATCCTGCCATAAACAGACATACTCCATGGAATAAAGCTCTACCGGGTGAAAAACCATGGAAGATATTTATAAGAAAAAGGATTATTGTACCTATGATGAGATATGTAAAACTGACAAGCCATATAAATCTTGCTGTCTGGACAATATTCGGCATTATTTTTTCTTCTCTACCTTCTCCAATATAAACTTTTAAAGCACTTCCACCTCTTACAAAAAATGTGAGAGCAACGAGAATTATCCCCTGTCCACCAATGAAACACATAAAGTGTCTCCAGAAATTATGAGCATATGACATATGGTCAAGGTCTTTGACAAGAACAAGACCGGTTGTCGCAAAAGCACTCATAGTTTCAAAACAGGCATCAAGATAACTGTTATAATGTCCTGAAAGAAAAAGAGGAATACTTCCAAAAAACATTGCTAAAAGCCAGGAAAGTCCAACAATACTCATACCCTGTCGCCAGTTAAGTTCTGTACTTTCTGGAAATTTGAAAAGAATAAAATAACCGGTTGAAAGACATAACAGTGAAGAAATAATGAAATCAAGAGAAGGATTCCATTCCTGATTTATTATCCCTATCAGAAGAGGAAATAACATTAAGAAACCAAGACCATTTATCAATTTTCCAAGATAATGTAGAATTGATTTTAAATCCTCACGGGAAAATTGTGGTATCATTTTTTCAAAATATTTGAAAGGTAAAAAATAGAACAGATTAA
>JAGHCG010000095.1 GCA_021160565.1 bacterium
AATTTTATGGTCTCCAACCATAATAACTTCTTTCTTTTTCAATCCCAACCTTTTAATTGCCTCTTTAAGATGAATTTCATCAGGTTTAACTTTCTCAACATCATCTCTTGTAAGCAAAATATCATAGGGAATATTGAATTTATTTATCACTTTTTCAACTGCCTCTTTACAATTTCTGGTGATTATTCCAATCTTTAATCCTTTTGATTTTAAATTCTCAAGAAGTTTTAACCCCTCAGGAAAAGGCGTACTTTTCTCAGATGCTTCCAATTCCTTTTCTTTCAAATATTTACATGCAAATTTATAAAAATCTTCAAACTCCTTCTTCCCCCTATTTCTTCTTTTCACTTCCTCCAGGAATTCAAGAAGAGGGAGGTTTCTATTCGGTATTTTCAAATCAGAAAGAAGTGCCTTTTCAACAATTCTTTTTTTTATCTCTCCAAAATCAATGTGAAGAGAAACAATCGTACCATCAAAATCAAATATTACTCCTCTTATCCCTCTCATTTTTCTCTATTTTACCCCATCCTTTCCCACCTTTTCAAACCGGGTTTGCCAAACCCGGTTTGAAATGATTTGATGAAAATGGAGAAAAATGGTATAATAAACAGGTTGGGGAAATTTTTTCTAATTGCCATTCATCCTGGGCTTGGAGATGAAAAATGAAGATTAAAGCAGAATATAAAGTAAAACTCACAGGGGAAATTATAGGGGGATATAAAGTTGAAGAGAAAATATGGCAGGGAGCAACTTCCACAATATACAAGGGAATTAGTTTAAATGGGCCTGGTAAATATGGGAAAATTATTGCAATAAAAGTACTCCATCCTTACAGAAAAGACCCATTACAGATTAGGCAGTTCTTAAAGGAAGTAAAACTCCAGAAAAAACTTGAACATCCAAATATTGTAAAAGTTTATGGAGGAGGTAAATTTAATGGTTTCCTTTTCATGTTTGCTGAATATGTGGATGGAAAAAGTTTAAGAATGGTTGCTCAGGAAAAAGAAATTCCCTTTGAAAAGATTATTCATATTATGATAGAAGTGGGAAAAGCACTCTCTTACGTTCATAAAAAGGGAATTATCCATAATGATATAAAGCCAGAAAATATAATAGTGGGAAAAGATTTTGATGTTGTTAAACTTACAGATTTTGGCTATGCTGAAAAACTCCATAGATTTTTAAGATACCATAGTTTACCTGGTGGAACAGAAAGATATATGGCTCCTGAAAGGAAAAAGGGAGATTATGATTTCAGAAGCGACATTTATTCTCTTGGATGTGTATTTGAAGAATTATTACATGGGAAAATTGACAGTCCAGAAATTTATGAAATTATTATAAAAGCCACCCATCATGACCCTTCTAAAAGATATCAAACCATAGATGAATTTGTGGAAGAACTCAGGAACCTCTAATGAAACTTGGAATAATAGGTGATATCCATGCAAATCTTGAAAGTCTGAAAGAATGTTTAAGGTTTCTTAAAGGAAAGGTTGAAAAAATTGTTGTCCTTGGAGATGTGATTGGATATGGACCTGACCCATCTGAATGTATTGAAATTGTTGAGAAAGAGGCAGAAATTGTTCTTAAAGGAAATCATGAAAAAGGAATTGTGGAGAACGATTATTCCAGATTTAAAAAAATAGGAGAAATTTCCTTACGGTGGACAAAAGAACAGTTAAATTCTGAACAATTGAAAAAGATTGAAACTTGGCCAGAAAAAGCAGAAATGGATGATATGATATTTGTTCATGGTTCACTTTCCTCTCCTCTTTTCAAATATATCTTCAAAAAAGAAGATTGCATTGAAGAATTTGCTCTCCTTTATAAAAAAGTTTGTTTTATAGCACATACCCATATTCCAGGTGGTTTCAGGAAAAAAGAAGGAGAAGAAAAAATTGAACAGTTATATTGTGATTTCAGTGGAAAAATGGAGTTGACCTTAGAAGATGATTATTTCTACATAATAAATGTTGGAAGTGTTGGACAACCAAGAGATGGGCTTCCCTTTTCCTGCGTTTCAATTTATGATACACAGACAAAAAAATTTAATCTTTACAGAGTGGAATATCCTGCTGAAATTACTGCCAGAAAAATAATTGGAAAGAAACTACCTTCCACTCTTGCTGAAAGGGTGAGAAAGGGTATTTAATTTCTTACTTTCTTGGATTTAACTCTATTATTTTTGAAGCAATTTTCTCTCTCTTACAGTAATTTTCACCGGAGAAATACTTATTAATTATTCCCTTCCAGTTTTCTCCTTCTTTTTCTCTCATTATTTTTTCAAGAGGAATTTCTATAATCTGACTTATAGCCCACCCAATAGAGACATCAAAAAATGAATGTTTTTCTCTTATTTTCTTGAATTCTTTCTCTTTAATTCCTGCTGTTTTACATATTTTCTTCATTATTTTCTCAGCCAAAAAAGGAGTGGTTGCTCTTTTCTCTATTTCAAGCGCTCCAGAATAAATCTCGATTAAATTCTCATTACTCTCTTTTACTGCTTTCTCAACCTCTTTTATTGAGTTTTTCACTTCATCAATAGTTGCTTTCTTTACCTCACAATATCCACTAATTATAAAAATTAACCCTGCTACCATTAATATTTTTTTCATTTCTCCCCCCTTTCTCACTTTTTATTTTATCCTATCTATCAATTTTTTTAAACATTTAAGTAAAAATTCTCTCCTGAAAGTGGAAAATTCTATAT
>JAGHCG010000050.1 GCA_021160565.1 bacterium
TAACTACTCAGATTACCTTGAAGTTTCTATCAAAGAAATTACATATCAGAAAGAAAAACAGTGGGCAAATTATGTACTTGGAGTTATTAAAGAATTCATTAATAAGGGATTCAAAATAGAAGGAATTGAAATCGTTTTTGGTGGGGATGTGCCTTCTGGAAGTGGTTTAAGTTCTTCAGCAGCAGTTGAAATTTCCATTTCTTCTCTCATAATGAAAATTTTTGATATAGAACTTTCACCCATTGAAGTAATTAAACTGTCAAGAAAAGCAGAGAATGAATTTGTGGGAGTTAATTGCGGAATAATGGACCAGTTTTCCTCTTACCTTTCAAAGGAAAATCATGCACTTCTTCTTGATTGTAAGACCTTGAATTACAGATACATACCTTTAAACCTGAGTAATTACAAAATCCTTCTTGTTGATACAAAAAAAGAAAGAAAACTTTCCTCTTCAGTTTATAATAAGAGAGTGGAAGAAGTTAAAATATCTGTTGAAATTATAAGAAAGGAAATAGAAATTGAATATCTCTCAGATATTAACAGAAAAACCTTAGAAAAATTCAGAGAAAAACTCCCTCCTGTTTCATATTTGCGGGCTTTACACATTGTTGAAGAAAATGAAAGAGTTGAAAAATCATCTGAATTTCTAAAAAAGGGTGAAATTGAAGAATTTGGAAAACTTCTTTTCTCCTCCCATGAATCTCTCAGAAACCTTTATGAAGTCAGTTGTGAGGAACTTGATTTTATTGTTGATTTTTCAAAAGAATTTGATGGAGTGGCAGGAGCAAGATTGACAGGTGCTGGATTTGGAGGATGTGCCATTGTGATTATAAAAAAGGAAATGGTGGAAAATTTCATTCAGAAACTTATCCCAATTTATGAACAGAAATTCCTGAAAAAACCAGAAATCTATAAAGTAAAAAGCGTAAACGGACCATATCACCGAGGCTAAACCTCGGCAACTGGAAGCCTTGTATATCAAGGGATTTGATGAATTTTCAATTCGGAAGATATGAGTTTTTCAGTATAGGGATGGGATGGAGAATTTATCACTTTCTCTGTTTTTCCAATTTCAACAATTTTTCCCTTATACATGACACCTACTCTATCACTTATATATTTCATTACCTTAATATCATGAGTTATAAAAAGATAGGTGAGATTTAATTTTTCCCTCAATTCAAGAAAAAGGTTTAAAATCTGTGCCTGAATTGAAAGATCCAGATTGGAAGTAGGTTCATCGCACACAATAAATTCAGGGTCAGTTGATAAAGCCCTTGCAATTGCTATTCTCTGTCTTTCTCCTCCACTGAATTGATGGGGGAAATTGTTTATTCTTTCTTTTTTTATCCCAACAAGAGAAAGTAAATATTCTGCCTTTTCTCTCTTTTCTTTCATCTTTAACTTCTCATCCATCCCTTCCATAACTGTCCTTAAAGCATTTATTCGTGGATTCAGAGATTTATAGGGGTCCTGAAAAATTATCTGAAATTTTTTTCTTAGGGGTCTGAGATGAGTTTCCTTCATTTCTGAAATATCTGTGTTTCTGAAAAAAATCTTACCTTCTGTTGGCTCAATCAATCTTATAATGGTTTTACCAAGAGTTGTTTTCCCTGAACCACTTTCTCCAATAATACCAAATGTTTCTCCTTTATATATTTCAAAACTCACACCATCAATTGCCACCACCTTCTTTTTTGTAAACTCACTTTTCACCTCATAAATCTTTTTAAGATTTTCAATTTTCCACAGTATTTCCATATTTAAAACACCTCACAATACTTTTCCCCACCTTTCTTTCTTCTGGTTCCCTTTCTTCACATATCTTCATTTTATAAGGACACCTTGGATTGAAAGGACATCCGGGTGGTAAACTTTTAAAATCAGGTACTTCACCTTCTATTGCTTTTATTTTCTCTCCTTTTCTGTATCTTTCAGGAAGGCATGCAATCAATCTTTCTGTATATGGATGAAGTGGATTTTTAAATATTTCAGAGGAATGAGAAATTTCAACTATTTTCCCACCATACATAACAGCAATCCTGTGTGAGAAATAAACAGAAAGGGAAATATCATGTGTTATAAAAAGAATTGAAACTCTGTGGGAATTCATCAGTTTCTTTAAAAGTTCAATAATCATATGGGCTGTGGTTATATCAAGAGCAGTTGTTGGTTCATCAGCAATAAGAAGTGAGGGATTATTAACAAGAGCCATACCAATCATAACTCTCTGCTGCATCCCACCACTTAACTGATGTGGATATCTGAAATATATGCTTCTATCAAGTCCAACCTCTTCAAGTATTTTATAAACTCTTTCTCTCCTCTCTCTTTTGTCCCTAATTCCTTTCACTGCTTCCTCAATCTGACTTCCAACAGTAAAAACAGGGTTTAAATAAGAAGATGGTTCCTGAAAAATCATACTTATCTTTCCACCCCTTATTTTCCTCATTTCCCTTTCATCTTTTTTAACAATATCCTCTCCTTGAAGGAAAATTTCTCCCTTATCAATTTTTGTGTTTTCTGGAAGAAGTTTCATTATGCTTCTTGCTGTCATTGTCTTTCCACATCCACTTTCTCCAACAAGCCCAACAACTTCATTTTCTCCGATGGAAAGATTGACATCTCTCAAAATTTTTACATTTCCATCAATTGTTTTAACAGAAACTTCCAGATTTTTTATCTCAAGTATATTCATTTTTCACCACTTTTTCGGGTCAAAAATATCTCTTATCCCATCTCCTAAGAAGTTAAAACATATAATTGTAAGGAAAATGAAAAAACCAGGAATTAACATCCATGGAGCATTTGTAAGAACTCTCAAATTTCCAATACAAACAGAAAGCATGTTTCCCCAACTTGGATATGGTTCCTGAATCCCAAGACCAAGAAGACTTAATGCACTTTCTCCAAGAATATATCCTGGAACTGAAAGAGTAAGAGCAGTGATTGTATAGGAAAAAGTATTGGGAATTACATGCTTTAAAACAATTCTATATGTTGGAATTCCGAGTGCTCTTGCTGCCTGAACATACTCTTCCTCTTTAATTGAAAGAACCATTCCTCTTATAATTCTGGCAAGAGAAGCCCATCCGATTAAACTGAGAATAACAACAATTAAAAGGTAAACCTGAATTGAAGAAAGATTTATTGGAAAAGCGGCTCTTAAAGCAAGCATAAGATAAAAAGAAGGAAACATCATAAATATCTCAACAATCCTCATTAAGAAAGCATCCACTTTTCCACCAAAATAGCCCGAAATTCCACCTATGAGAAGACCAAGAAAAAATGAAATGGAAACACCTATAATTCCAATTGAAAGAGAAATTCTTGCTCCATATAGAATTCTTGAAAATATATCCCTTCCATGAATATCTGTTCCAAAAAGAAAAATTTTACCTTCTCCTTCAACGCCAAAAAGATACCTGTCCGTTTCGAAAATTCCAAGTATTTTCCTCTTTTTTCCCTTAACAAATAACTTAATTGGATAAATTTTTGAGTAATCCTCTCTGTATTCATTGAAAGCAACATTTACAAGTTCAGTTTTGTAAACAAAAGGTCTTAAATGAAATTTTCCTTCTTTATCAAAGAAATGGATTTTTGTTGGGGGAGCCATGGGATAATCTCTGTGTTGCAAATCATAAGGATAAGGAGAAACAAAATCAGCAAAAATTGCCAGAAGATAAAGGAAAACAATAATCCAGAAAGAGATGAAAGAAATTTTGTTTGTCTTTTTTAACCTTCTTAAAAATATTCTCATCTCAACCTCACTCTTGGGTCAGCAAAAGCAATTAAAATATCAGCAATAAGATTTCCTGTTACCAGCAATATTCCACCAATTAAAAGAGAAGCCATAACAAGATAAAAATCCTGTGATAGAACTGCTTCAAGAATTAATCTTCCCATCCCGGGCCAGTTTGTAACTATTTCAACAAGAGCCGCTCCACTTAAAATCCCTGAAAGTTCATATCCAAAAATTGTAATCATAGGATTTATTGCATTTCTCAATGTATGCTTGTAATAAACTTTACTCATTGAAAGACCTTTTGCTTTTGCAGTAATCACATAGGGAGAATTTAAACATTCCAGAAAATTGTTTTTCATCAATCTGAAAAGAGAGCCAATACCTGCAAGTGTTAAAGAAATCCCAGGAATTAGAAGATGTTTTAAATAATCAATGAATTTTTCAAATCCTGTTGCTGACTTGTAAAAAATAGAAGTTGTGCCTCCTATTGGTAAAATTGCTGTTTTTGCGACAAAAAAAACTATCAGCATCGCTATAAAAAAGGAAGGGATTGAAATCCCGATATAAGCAATGAAAGAAAGAAACTTTTCTTCCCATTTCCCATTTTTTATCGCAGCAAAAATTCCAAGAGGGATTGAAATAAACCATGTTAAAAATATTGAAAAAACTGAAAGAGCAATTGTATTTTTTAACTTCTGTTTTATGAGAAATGATACAGGAACATGGTAAGAAAATGAAGTCCCCAGATTGAAAGTGAAAACATTTTTAATCCAGTAAAAATACTGAACAACAACAGGTTTATCAAGACCAAACAATTTTCTCATCTGCTGAATTGTTTCTCGAGATATCTGCGGGTCCATCTGAAGTTTTGAAAATGGGTCTCCTGGTGGAAGATGTATTATTAAAAAAGAAATGAATGTCATTCCGAAAATCAAAGGAATAACCTGCAAAACCCTGTTAATTACATATCTTCTCATCTCACCTCCCACTTTCAAACCGGGTTTGGCAAACCCGGTTTGAAAAAATTTATTCAAGAAGCAGGTCTTTTATCTTTGCAAGTTCCCTTTGATAATCTTTCCTCTCTTCCACAAATTTTTTATAATCTGGTGGATTAATATCAAGGAATTTCTCAAACTCACATATTTTCCTCTTACTTTCTCCAATAAACTCAAGATAAGAAGAAAACTTCCATTCCTCTGGTTTCTCAACAAGAAAGGAAGTACAGGGATTTAAATGTATATATCTGGTAAGATGCAAAAGTTGTTCATCTGTCTTAACAAGAACATTTTTAAACCGTGATGACCATAGAGGACCTTCTCTTCTATATTTATAATTGAAGTACTTTGCATAACTTTTTAAAACCCTTTCCATAAATTTGGATATTCCTTCTTTTTCTTCCTGAAAAAGAATAAAATGAAGATGGGTTGGCATTAAACAGTAAGAAATGATACTTACTTTTCCCTCTTTTGCTATTTCTGGGAGAGGTTTTCCTCTTTTCAAATTCTGAAATTGAGAAAATCTTACAACTTCACAATTTCTATAATACTCAATGGTATCAAGCATTCTTAAATAATCTTTCTCACTTTTGAAAACTTCATACTTTCCAATACTTCTTGTAAATATATGGTAAATATGACCTTCTACCAGAGGAATTTTCCTTACAGGCATACTAAATAAATACCACAAACTTCCCCTTTTTTCAAACCGGGTTTGCAAAATTTTTAAGGTTGACAGGGAGAAAGAGAGGAGAGTATAATTAAAGCACTATGGCAAGAAAAAAGCAGGGAAACGGAAGAGATTCAAATCCAAAATACAGAGGAACAAAGGTTTTTGAAGGGCAGAGAGTAAAAGCAGGGAATATTATTGTAAGACAAAAAGGAACAAAAATTTTACCTGGAAAAGGAACTTCTATTGGAAGAGATTATACAATTTTCAGTGTTGTTGATGGAATTGTTGAATTTACAGAAAGAAACGGGAAAAAAGTTGTCAATGTAAATCCAGTTCCCTTTTCTTCATGATAAAGGTTTCTATTGAAATTGAAGATATAAAAGATTTTGGAAAAATCTGCCTTTCAAAAGTTGGTAAGTTTTTTACCTCCGAGGAAATTCCAGATAGAAAAGCATCTTTAAATTCTTATAAGGTAAGGAATCTGGCTGGAAAGTTTGCTGCCAAGAAATCATTTTTTAAATGTCTTGGAATAGAAGAGGATTTTAGAAAAATTCAGATTAAAAAGAATTCTTCCGGCAAACCTTACATTGAAATTCTGGATGAAAGTTTAAAAAATTCCTTGAAAAATTCTTCTATTTCTGTTTCAATTTCTCATACAGGAAAAGTTGCTGTTGCTATCTGTTTAATTTATGAAAATGGAAAAGGTATTTAAAAAAAGAAAGAAGGATACTCATAAAGGGGATTACGGACACCTCTTTATACTCGGTGGAAGTCCCGGACTTACAGGAGCAGTATGTTTATCTTCAATATCTGCTTTGAGAAGTGGTGCTGGTCTTGTAACTGCTGGAATACCATCTGGATTGAATGAGATAATCGAGATAAAACTTACAGAAGTTATGAGTTTACCCCTTCCTGAAACCTCTGACCATTTTTTTTCCGAGAAAGCGATTGAACCTGCTTTAAAATTTGCTCGTGAAAAAGCAGATGGTGTTGTTATTGGACCTGGAATATCACTGAAAGAAGAAACAAAAAGATTTGTAAAAGAAGTGGTTGAAAGAGTGGAAAAACCTTTATTGATTGATGCGGATGCTTTAAAAATTATTTCAGAAGACCTGGAAATATTGAAAAAAAGAGAATATCCAACAGTTTTAACTCCACATCCAGGAGAAATGAGTTATCTTGCAAAAATAAGAAAAGAAGAAATTCAGAAAAACAGAGAAAAAATAGCCCTTGATTTTGCAAAGAAATATAATGTAATACTTGTTTTAAAAGGATACAGGACAGTTATAACTGATGGAGAAAAAATAGAAATAAATCTTACTGGAAATCCTGGAATGGCAACTGCTGGAAGTGGGGATGTTCTTTCAGGAATTATCGGAGCATTTATTGTTCAGGGAATTCCCCCTTATACTTCTGCGAAAACAGGAGTTTACATTCACGGTCTTGCAGGAGATATTGCTTCCAGAGAAAAAGGAGAAATTTCTTTAATTGCTTCAGATATAATTGAAAAACTCCCCGATGCTTTCACTTTTTTACAGAATCTGTAAAATTTTCTGAATGAAATCCCCAGACAGTTTGAAGAGGAAGAAATGATTCCCATGTTGGCTGGAAAGAGGCACAATTGTACCAGTAATCAAAAACTCCTGCAACTTCACTCCACTGAATTCTTCCATTTCTGCCAACTTTTTCATCGTTCGCTATGACAAATCCAAATCTCATCTCTTTCTGCTTCTCCGGATTTAAATGCCTTATTTCTTTTCTGGGTATAGAAATTTCATAAACAGTAATATTCCCTTTTCTTTTTATTACCACTTTTCCATTTTTTACCTCTCCCTGCCCCGGTGGTTTCTCTGTCTGAAAACCAACTCTATAGGGAATACCTGGTTTATGAAGACGAAGCAATTTAGGTCCATTTACAGAATTAAACACTATATACTGATAATCCGCATCTCTGAATGCACCTTTCCAGTACCACGGATCATCTGGTTTTCTGTAATCGCCATCTGCCCTATTATCAAATCCAAAAGCAAATTCAATAGCATCTCCACTGTAAAAAGGAAAACAGAGACCATCTATCGCACCTGTGATATATTTTGTTCCTTTAAATGGTTTACCTGCATTTTGTTTCAGTCCTGGTTCTTCAACAGAAAAAGCGATATAAAAATTATCTTCATCCCAGCCAGTATAGCATTTAACTTTTATACGGGGTTTGCTTTTCAATTTTTCAGGTCTGGGAAGGTTTGGATTTAAAGCAAGGTATGTCCAGTTTTCTGTGGTTTCGAGCCAATCACTATCAATAAAAACAGGAATGACTCCTTCCCAGTCATCAAGATTACCATCAATTTTTATTCTTCTTTTTTCTGCACAGGCAACCTGAACAACCTGCTGTCTTTCTGTTTTCCCTGCATTTGTCTCTGCATATACAGTAATGGGGTAGAGATTCAATTTATTCGGAACTCCTTTACTGATTCTGAATTTCACCTTTTTTAGTTCTGCTGGTTTTAAAATTATCTTTTTAACTTTATCCTTCAATATCCATCCATCAGGTAATTTAAGTTTCAATCTCACACTTATTTTTCTGTTCAACTGGTTCTGAATTCTTAAAACAACAGGTGGGTTTTCATCCACTGGTTTTGTAAAGGAGAAAATATACATATTGACAGGTGTAGCATTTTCTATTCTGCCATTTTTTATCAAAGAATACATTTTCTTAACAGATAGATTTTCAGAAATAAGATAAACAGGAAATTTACCAAATGGAATGGTTAATTTTCCCTTTTTCTTCTCACCAACTGGATTGCCAAAAAGGTCAAATGCTTTTAAATCTTCTGGATGGGAAATTGTAAGAGTTGCTTTTTCATCAAGATTTTTCTCACTCTTTCCTGTATATGACCACACAACAGCCACTTTTGTTTTATCTCCTTTCCTGCCAGGAACTTTCCA
>JAGHCG010000020.1 GCA_021160565.1 bacterium
CATGGAAGATACTCATCATAATCATTCGTATACATTAAAACTCCTATCATAAGTTGTTTTAAATTATTCATACATACTGCTTTTCTCGCATTTTCTCTTGCTCTTTCAAGTGCAGGAAGAAGCATTGCAGCAAGAATCGCTATAATTGCTATAACCACAAGAAGTTCTATCAGTGTAAATCCCTTTTTCTCCATTTTTTCACCCCCTTTTATAGTCTATCAGGGTTTTTAAAGTAAGTGTTATACTCTTTTGTAAAGAGTCTGTGCTGTGATTTTCTATATGAACGAACTCCTTCACATCCAATTATTCCTGTGCTAACTTTTTCCATTTTTAATTTTTTCCACAATTAAAATACCATACAAATCTACAAAAATAGTTTTAATAGGTTCTCCAGTATTTTAGAAGAATAGGACTACTGCCCCAATATTGAGTTGATAGCCAATGAGAAGATTGACTTGTATCAGTTATTTTATTTACATCCATAGATTCACAATGTCCATCAAGAAATAAAACATTTGTAAATCCGCTATGTCTTGAATATGGTAGATAAGAAGAAGATGTTCCACTTACCCAATAAGAATATCCCCAACTTTGTGTTCTGCCGATATGTGTATCAGTCGCAATAATAAAAGTTTCTATTCCGTATTCTCCTCCTTTCCTTTTTCCTATAAGTGAAATATGTCTGTATCCACCAGGAACAGGGTTTCCATAAGTATCATAAGTATTATAATTCCATCCATATCCTATTTTATTTGCATCAAAATTACATCCTTTCAAAGATGGGCATTCAAATACTTTTTTACTTTTAACATATCCCCCACTGAAATTTCCTCCTCCCATATATGCCCCGTAGTATAAAATGTTATACCATCTTCTGATATAGATACCATTTGCATTTGCATTCACCTTGTTGGCCTGTGCATGCTGTAAAACCCACCCATCATAATCCTCAATATACATTCTTGCAGCAAGTCCTATCTGTTTCAAATTATTCATACATGTTGCCTGCCTTGCTTTTTCTCTTGCTCTACTTAATGCTGGTAGAAGCATTGCTGCAAGAATTGCTATAATCGCTATTACAACTAAAAGTTCTATCAGTGTAAATCCCCTTTTCTTCATTTTTTTTCACCTCCTTTTATGGTCTATCAGGGTCTTTGAAGTAAGTGTTATACTCTTTTGGTAAAGAGTTCTGGCTGTGATTTTCTACATGTCCATCAACAAATGCAAAATTTCTTGTTCCATTGTGTATCCAGTAGCAACTTACACTACCAAATTTATATAGGTCTGCGAGACAGCCACCTCTTCCACCCTCACATATCAAGATAAATTTACCGGGTCTTTTAATCCGAGAAAGTTTCCATCCCTTAGAGGACTCAATATAAAAGTTATAAGAGTAAGGAGCATATCCAAGAGGAATTGTTGGGCAGAAACCTCCTCCCAGTGCTCTGCTTGTTCCCACATTATGGTCTGGACATGCAACAGGTTGCCAGTTTCCTATAGGAGATGGACATACAAATGTTTCAGGATTTTTTATGTATTTTGGCCATATAAGTCCAAGCCAGCATGGTTTCAATGTTGTATGAGCAATAGTTGAATGCCCTGGCCAGAAGCATGGAAGATACTCATCATAATCATTTGTGTACATATAAACTCCTATCATAAGTTGTTTTAAATTATTCATACATACTGCTTTTCTCGCATTTTCTCTTGCTCTTTCAAGTGCAGGAAGAAGCATTGCAGCAAGAATCGCTATAATTGCTATAACAACAAGAAGTTCTATCAGTGTAAATCCCTTTCTTGCTGAAATACATTTTCTCATTTTTTTCACCCCCTTTATTTGTCTATACAACTTCATTTTAACATAGTATAATTTTTTTGTCAAATTTTTTTAATAGTATTAAAATTTTTTCTTAACAGGGAGAAGAAATGAATATGGTACTCATTATTTTTGACTCACTAAGAAAAGATTGTCTTTCATGTTATGGTGAAAGTCCATTCTGGGGAAAAGTGTATACTCGGTATCTAGATGAATTTTCAAAAGAATTGCTTATAATGACAAGAGTGTTTCCGGGGTCTCTTCCAACTTTACAGGTAAGAAGAGCAATCCATACTGCCAATAGAGTTTTTCCATTCATTAGTGCAAACTTTAGACTCTGTGGTAATTTTGTGGGAGCATTCGGATGGGAACCAATCCCAGAAAGTCAGGAAACAATGTTAGAAATTTTACAGGAAGAAAGATACAGAACCTGTCTTATCTCAAGTGTATACTATCAATTAAATTTATGGCGTGGATTTAACCAATGGAAATTTATAAGAGGGAAAGAAAAAACCCCTTACAGAAGTGGCCATTTACCTTCTCATGAAATGATTGATTATTATTTATCAAAAGAATTACAGGATGAGGCAAGAATTATGCTTTTAAAGCAAGTAACTATGAATTCTTATGATTGGAAATATGAAGAAGATTATCCTGTTGCACAGGTTTTTATTGAAAGAGCAAAATGGCTGGAGGAGAATAGTGATATTTTAATTCAGCATACAGATATTGGAGCATTAGTTTTGCATTTTGCAGGAGCAAAACCAAAACAACCTGTAGAAGGCAAGAATTTCTGGGAGAATGCTTTGGAAGGAAAACGTGTGAGGGACCAAGTGAGATATACATGGAGTCCATCCATAACAG
>JAGHCG010000075.1 GCA_021160565.1 bacterium
ATATTCTATAACCATCATTATAGAGAACTTCACTCTGTTTGTAGCAACAGCAATTTTCAATCCTTTTTCTTTCAGAAGATTTAACAGTTCCTCTGCTCCATTCATCAACTTTACGTTTCCATTAAGAAATCTGGGATTATTTTCTCTATAGATTCTGAGAGCTATCTCATATTCACTCTCACTGAAAAAAGCAGATATTAACATTTTATCTCCACCACCAACATTTTTCCTGACTTCTTCATAAGAGAGAGAAGGATAACCAAGAAAATTGCGCACAAAATTTATTGTCTTCCATATGGCTGTGTATCCATCAATAAGTGTTCCATCCATATCAAAAATAGCAACTTTTTTCTTTTCCATCATGGGATTAAATTTACACTAAACTTTTTAACCAGTCAAACGTCTAATTTCCAAAACAGAAAGGAGGTGAAAAAAATGAAAAAAAAGATGCTCTTGCTGGCAGGGTTGATTCTGAGTTTCCTGCTATTTTCTCCGGGATTTGCTGAAGAAGGAGGAAAAACAGCAAAATCCAGACCAGAGATAGAAAGACCAGCACCCCCAATGAGGGGACATCAAAAAATGTCAATGGGACCTGCAAGAATGAAATTAAGGAAAGTTCTGGAAATCAGGAGAAAAATGAGAAAAATTGAAAAAGAGGCTATCAAGGAAGATGAAGAGTTGCAGCAAATAGTGGAAGAAATAAAATCACTTCAGCAACAGTTAAGAGCAAAACTTGATGAAAAACTTGCTGATAATGAAGAATATCAGAAGTTGAAGGAACAACTCCAGAAAATAAAAGAAGAATGGAAGAAAAAACAAGAGGAATTTGGTGAAAAAAAGAGGCAGAAAAAGAGAAGGATGTAAAAGAGGAAAAAAGGAAGAGTAAAGTAATTAAGGGGGGCTCAGTACTGAGCCCCCCCCTGTGAATCTGGTATCCGAGGCTAAACCTCGGTATTTTGAGCCCTTAGGTATCAATGAATTTCACAACTTTCTTTATATGGTGTATTATAAAAATATGTTTACAGGAATTGATTTTATTACTGTAATTCTTGTTTTAAGCGGAATACTTACAGGAACCATAAGGGGATTTCTGGGAAGTATTGTTGATCTGATAGGAATAAGTGGTGGAATCGCCCTCTCTTCCATAGTTTACCGAGCACCTGTTAATCTTTTCAGAAGATTTAACATAACAGGGAGTGTTGTTGAACTCATATGTTTTCTTTTCACTTCTTTATTTTTAATTCTTACCATAATTCTCCTTCTTGAACTCCTAAGAAAAAGAGCTGACTGGAAACATTTTCTTGATAGAGTGTTTGGTTTTTTTCTTGGAATAATCGAAGGAATGTTTTTTGCAGGAATAATTTATATAACAATGAGTGGCTCTTACAATGCTGCTATGGAACTTCAACAGAGCAAATTACCAAAATACATTATAAAATACATTCCAAAAATATATGAACGTGCTGATAAAATTGGTATTACTATTCCAAAAATGTTATATATTCCTCACAGTTATGAAGGAGAATTTAATCCAGAAAATAAAACAATTCAGTTTTTGAGAATAAATTTTTACCGCAAATATAAAAAATTAACATGTATAAAGTGTGGAGGAGAAGTTAAATTTGAAGGATATTTTCCAAAAGTTGGAGCAGCAATGATACCAAAATTTGTATGCACTAAATGTGGAAGAACATCTGATGGATGTCAGACATATGAATTGTTCCATTTATATTATAAACAGTGTCCAATTGACCTTGCAAGAAAAGGAACAAGATTTGACTGTCCAAGATTTCCAAACCATGAATGGATAACACCGAGGGGGCCATGTCCTGTGGATGGGAAAGAACTTGAACTGTGGAGATGGTCTCCACCCACCAAATATTGATTTACTCATACCGTAAGGCTTCTATCGGATCAAGATTTGCTGCTTTTTTCGCTGGATATATTCCAAAAGTAATTCCCACTGCCACTGAAATGGTGAAGGAGAGAAAAATTGACCAGAAAGTTATTATTGTTGTCATTCCAGAAAATTTTGAAACAATATGGGGAATAACGATACCAAGTAAGATTCCTATAAATCCCCCAATTGATGAAAGAATTACAGATTCTGCTACAAACTGATTTATAATATCTCTTCTCTTTGCTCCAACTGCTCTCCTTATTCCTATTTCTCTTGTTCTTTCTGTAACAGTTGCAAGCATTATGTTCATTATTCCAATACCACCAACAATTAAGGAAATAGCAGCAATTGAACCCAGAACTATATTGAATATTCTTTTTGTATGCTCTGCCTGCTGGAGTAATTGTAATGGAATTAAAATTTCATAATCTTTATTCCTGTGATTTCTGCTTAAAATTTTTTCAATATAAGAAGCCACCGTAAGTATTTTTGAAGTATCAGAAACTTTCACTATAAATCTGTGATATTCAACAAAATTTCTTTCCCATCTCCAGAAAGGTCCCCTTTTATTTGAAATTTCATATCTTCCAAAATAAATTCTTCCTGTGGTAAATGGAATATATACATCAAAATTTATATCTTCACTTTCAAAAGTTGTTCCTGTCAAACTCACCGCTTTTTCTTTTACCACTCCTATCACTTTAAAATAATAATTCCTGATTTTTATTCTTTTTCCAACCACTTTTCCAAGTGGAAAAAGAGATTTTTTTATTGAATATCCAATAACTGCAACATTTTTTGAGTTTTTCAATTCAATTTCTGTAAAAAACCTTCCTTCTTCAATCTCAAGATTCATAACATTCAAAAAAGAAGGATATGTTGCCACAATTCTTCCGGTTGTCTTTCCTTTTTCACTCCATATATCCTCTCTGCATTCCCAGGTTGGGACTATCTCTTCAATGGACGGGATAGTTTTTATCTGTTGAAAATCTTCAAATTTCAATCCATAAATTCCAATGAAAGAGGTTGTCTGAGAAGTTTTTACTGGAGAAGGTGGATTGAAACTTCTTATAATTATGTTATTGCTTCCAAGTTGCTTTATTTTTTCTCTTGCCTCATAACTTGCTCCCTCTCCAATTGAAAGCATTGCTATTACAGAAGCAACACCAAAAACAATACCCAAGATGGTAAGAGAAGACCTTAATTTGTGAAGATATATGTTTTTCCATCCAAATTTTAAAATTTTTATTATGTGATAAATTTTAATTTTCATTTACAATTCTCCCATCAAGAAGTTTGATGATTTTTTTGCTGTAATTTGCTATATTTATATCATGGGTAATAACAAGAAGAGTTTTCCCCTGCTCATTGAGTTTACACAACAAATTCATTATTTCTCTTCCAGTTTTTGTATCAAGATTTCCTGTTGGTTCATCAGCAAGAATTATCAAAGGGTCATTTGCAAGAGCTCTCGCAATTGCAACTCTCTGCTGCTGACCACCTGAAAGTTCAGATGGTCTGTGATAAATTCTATCCGCCAGCCCAACAAGTTCAGCAAGATGAATTGCCTTTTCTCTCATTTCCTTTTCATCTGCTCCCTGATAATAAAGAGGAAGTGATATGTTCTCAATAACGTTCAACTGTGGAATTAAATTGAACTGCTGAAAAATAAATCCAATATATTTCGACCTTATTTCTGAAAGTTTATCATCATCAAACTCTGAAACTTTCTCATTTTTCAAAAGATATTTCCCTGATGTTGGTTTATCAAGACATCCAATAATATTCAACAACGTGGTTTTTCCACTCCCGGAAGGTCCCATAATTGATATATGCTCTCCCTCTTTTATTTGCAAATCAATACCTTTCAAAACTTCCACCTCAACCATTCCGAGTTTGTAAATTTTTCTTATATTCTGAAGGTCTATTATAACCTTATTCATCTCTTCCTTTTCTTCACCTTTTCAATTTTCCCTCTTTCAAACATCTCTTTCTTCCTTACTGAAAACCCGATTTTTTCGGGAAGCATAACAATAATTTCTCCCTCTTTTAAACCTTCTTTTACTTCCACTATTCTATCATTACTCTCCCCAAGAACAATTTTTCTTTCAACAATTCTATTTCCTGAAAGAACATAACAGTAAGGATTCCCATCTTTAAAGAAAACTGAAATAACAGGAATAGCAATTACATTTTCCTTTTTATCAACAATTATTTCAACGTGTGCGCTCATTCCCGGTTTGAGAAGATCATACTTTTTATCAAAAGCAACCTGAGTGTTATAAATATTAAGGTCTGGATTTAAAAATTTCATTCTGGCATCTGGCATAAGAGAAATTTTCTTCACAGTTCCTGTGAAAACTTTATCAGGAAAAGCATCAATTTTTATAATTGCTTTCTGTCCGGTTTTTATCTTTTTAATATTTGTTTCATGAACCTGAACTTCAACTCCGAGGTAATTGAAATCAGGCAAATTGAGTAATTCCTGATATCTCCTCACAGTCGTTCCAGGTTGAATTGGACTTTCACTTCTCCATGGTCTTGAACTTGTTGGATAAATTACAAAACCCGGTTGAGTTGCATATATTGTACACATTCTTATCTGTTTTTCTATTTCCTCAAGTTTGTTTTTTCTCATCATATAAGTTGCTTTTTTACTTCTCACATTTGATTCTGCCTGAATTAATTTTGCCTTACATCTATCTTTCACCCTTTCAAGTTCATTTATACTCTCTTTATAATCTGAAAGTAACTGCTCAACCTTTTTTGGAAAATCATAATTTATAAAAAGTTGATATTCCAGTTTTGCCATTTCAAGATTTGCCTCTTTCTGCCTAAAAGAAAGTTTATCCGCCTCAAGTTCATTTTTTGTTATATATCCTTTTTCTGCAAGTTTTTTGCTCCACTCAAGATTATTTCTGGCTCTTTCGAGTTCCTCTTTTGCAATATCTATTTTATTTTCAAGGTCTTTCTTAATATTCCATGCCTCTCCACCAAGTTGAGGATTATTTATCAATTCCTCATAATCCACTTTTTCATCACTTAAAATTTTTTCAGATAATTTTTTCCCCAGATACCTTTCAATATCCATTTTTGCAAACTTTACTTTAAGTTCTGCTTCTGTTATATCACTTTCATTTTGTTTTTTTACAATTTCAAGTTCCTGTAATGCCTGAGTATATGCTGATAGACTGTTTTCCACATCAATTCTTAACTGGTCTGCTTTATCTTCAAGGTCTTTTGAATCAAGTCTTATCAAAACTTTTTTATTTTTTACATCTTCCTCAGTTATTTCTGTTCCTTCATCAACCACTTCCAGAATATTCCTTGAGCCAGGAACCTGGTTTATAATTTTAAGAGATTTAAGAGCAATAACATTTCCACTTTCCACAACAGAAATTACAAGATTTTGCCTTTTAACTTTATATGTAAGAAGTTGTTTTTTTCTTCTCTCTTCCCTGATATATCTGATGAGAAAAATAGAAACAAGGAAAAGAATGATAATGAAAATGAAAAATTTATTTTTAATCAATCTTACCAAAAATCTCCTCATATTTTTCTCCTTTCCATATTTTTTCCATACCAACTTCTATCATTTCACAGCTCAAAAGATAATCAAGGTATGTTTTTATATAATTAATTGAAGCAGAAGTTAGTGATGTTTCTGCTTTCAAATATGCTTCCTGTGCTTCAAGTAAATCTCTTGTTGTACCTCTCCCTGCCTGAAAGAGTAAATCTGTACTCTCCACCCTTTTTTCTGCAAGAGATAAACTGCTTTTCTGAATAAGGTAAGATTCATATGCCTCTTCTAAATTTCTATAGTTTTCAATAACTTCAAGCATAATTTCATCTTTTTTCTCCTCAAAATTTCTTTCTGCTCTTTCAAGTTCAATTAACTTCTTCTTGTATTCATTTCTTTCATATAGTTTATCTACTGGAAATTCAAATTCAATTCCTACATTATAAGAGGGTTTTTGAAAGTTAAAATCTGGTTTTGACTTTTCTTCTGTGCTGCTTTCCACAGAAGCATTCAAATTAATAATCCCTTTTAAATTGTTAATTGCCACTTTCACTTTTCTTTCAGCATCATATATTTCATCATAATAGGTGAGTAAATCAAGACGTTTTTTCAGAGCACTGGCAATTCCTTCTTTTAAATTTATATCAAATTTTTTAACTCCTTCAGTCAATATCTTCTTTATTATCTTATCATCTACTTCTATCTTTTTTTCTGGAGGAAGGCCAAGGAATACTTTAAATTCATCAATTGCATTTCTGTAGTCATTAACAGCAGAAATCCATTTCTGATAGGCAGAAAACTCATCCTGTTTTGCCATATCCACATAAACTGGGGAAAGACGACCTGCCATTGCAAGATTCTCGTTTCTTTCCCTAATTCTTTTCAAAACCTGATAATTTTCCCAGTAAATCTGTATGTTTTTCTTCAACATCAATATATCCAGATATTTTTTTGAAATATCAACTGTAAGCCTTCTTTCATATCTCAGAAAATCTCTTATTTCATAAATAATCTCTCTCTCTGCCTGGG
>JAGHCG010000158.1 GCA_021160565.1 bacterium
TTTTATAATTGATATCTATTACCTCTTCTTCACTTTTCATTCTTTCTTTTTTCGGCTTTAACACATAATATCTTACTCCCTCACCTTGAAATACTCTTTCCAAGTCAAAAATAGAATTTTTATTTATATAACCTTCACATCTTACTATACTTATTTTCTCAGTTAAAGGAATTTTAAAAGAATTCACTCTATTCTGGAAAAGATTTAAAGAACCTTTCTTTACAATTCTTCCTTTTTCTTTTTTATAATCATCAAAAATTTTTACAACATAATCTATTTTCTTACTCTCTCCAGTAAATAAATCAATTCTTATTTCATTATCCTCTTTTTCAACACATCCTACCACATCCTTCCCTGCTCCATGGATATATTTAAGTCCGTAAAAAGGAATTATGGAAAAAGCAGTTTTAAATTCCTTCCCACATCCAATTTCAACTGGGAAAAATCTCCATTCTATTGTGGCTCCTTCTCTACTGAACCAGTTATAGAAACATTTTATGTATTTATAATCGGGAAGAAAAACCAGTCCAAAACTATTTTCTCCAATAACTCCTGTCCAGCCTCTTGCTGGATTAAAAAACCACATATCTTTCTTTGGATTTTCAGGGTCATGTTCAATTTTCCTGATGCCTTCAGTTGTGGGTATAAAAAAGTAATTTTTACCTTTTAAACAAATAAAATGGTGAAACCAGGGTTTTATCTTCATTGACATTCTTGATTGGGGAAGATTTTTAAAAACATATTCAACAAAAACACTTGCCTTATCTGAAAAAAGTGAAACATATTTATGTATTTCAAGAAATTTCTTTTCTTCTCCTTTTCTCCATAAATGAACAGTTATTTTTTCTTTTTCTTTTTTTATTTCATAAAAATAAGGCTTTTGATAAAAATCACCGGCAAACTTCTGGTCCCATAAATGGTCCTCTAAAATTCCTCCTCTTCCTGTAAATTCTACATCTCTATATCTAAAAGATTTAATTATCCCTCCAGTACGTGGACAAACAAATAATTTTATATAATCATTTTCAAGTAAAATTTCTTCTTTCCCATCTTTATCAAAATCAAGTTTTTTAAAGTTTAATATAGTGTGGGATGAACAAAAGAAAGGGATAAAGTATATAAATAAAACCCACCTTTTCATTCTTCCTCCTTTTTCTCTCATTTTATGGTGTCCACGGATACCCTGTTACCATTCCTCCCCATAATTCCACTTCTTCTTTTGTATAGGGTGGATAAAGTGCCGGTAGATATCTTTTCCTCCATTCTACATGTCCATCTAAAAATAAACAATTAGTTCCATCATTATGTCTATATGCAACATTACTCGGATGGGGAAATCCTCCTCCAGTATATCCCGGACTAATCCTCACCCATGAGCCATCTTCATTAAACATATCTGTAAAGGCAATCGTCTTTGACTGGGTAGGAAATCTCTGAATTTTCCTCCCTATACATATACTATTTATTACATAACTTAAAGAGGGAATTCCTTTTTTACCAAATTTTATGGGATTTCTATCAGAGGGACATACCCAGAATTTCTTACCAATAAAAGAATTCATTCCTCCAGAAAAAACATTTGGATTTTTCTGTGTCATATAAGGGGCAAGGCAATAAAACCACTTTGCATACTCTGACCCCGAAGGTCTTCTGGGCATATATCCATCAAAATCCTGAGTATACATTGCCAATGCCAAACCTGTCTGTTTCAAATTTCCTGTACATACTGCTGCTCTCGCTCTCTCTCTTGCTTTACTCAATGCCGGAAGTAGCATCGCTGCCAGAATAGCAATTATCGCTATCACCACAAGAAGTTCTATCAGGGTGAAACCATGTGATATTGAAAACTTTTTTTTCATAATCCACCTCCTTTTTAATTTTTGGGTCCAGTAGAATGTCTGATAATAACTTTACACGATATTTTCTCTTCTACTGGGATTCTCATGCCTTCTTTTATCATCTTAAGTAATAATTCAGCTACCTTTTTACCCATCTCTTCTCTCGGTTTATGGACAGTAGTAAGAAATCTTTTTCTTTCTGGAATATTTAATAATTCTTCAATATCATCAAAACCAACTACCGATATATCTTTACCCACTTTTATCCCTTTCTCTTTCAATCTCTGGCATAGACCCAATGCTACAAAATCATTACAGCAGAAAATAGCAGTGAATTTTGATATATTTCTTAAAACTTTTTCTGAATTTAAATAAGAATTAAATGTTAAAAAATAAATATTTTCTGGAGAAAAACTATATACAATTTCTTCATCAAAAGTTAAATTATTCTTAATTAAACTTTTCTTGAACATTTCCAGAGAAGAAGAATAAAAACCATAATAAGCAATTTTCTTATGCCCTAATTTTCTCAGATAAGAAATTGCTCTATCAATACCTTTCTGTTTATCAGTTATAACCTTAGAAATATTTTTCAAAAAAGGAGAATTGTCATCTAAAACTATTAAAGGAACAGGTGATTTTGAAATTATCTCTACCCCCTTCTCAGGTATAACACCCGAAGCAAATATAAGGCCGTCATATAAATGTGTTGAAGAACATACTTTCTTCAATTCTTCTAAATTTTGAGGAGTAATTGTAACAACTGAAAGAATATAATGCTGTTTCTTTAATTCTTTTTCTATCCCTTCAAGTAATTTGAAAGTAAAAGGACCATATTCCTCAAGATGAGATAAACTACAAAGAACAAAGCCAATGTTTGAAGTTCTTCCAAGTGCTAAATTCCTGGCAGCAAAATTAGGAGTGTATCCAACTTTATTTACAATCTCTAAAATAATTTCCTTTTTTCTCTTACTGACAAAACAATTTTTATCCCCTTTCAGAACACGGGACACTGTGGAGGGAGAAACTCCTGCCTTTTCTGCAATAGATTTTAAAGTTATTTTTTTCATTTTGCAACCGTTTTATATCAACCGCTTTCATTTTATCACTTTTTTCAAAATCTGTCAAATTTTTTGATTGAAAAGAGAGGAAGGGATTATAATAATCAAGATGGAAAGAGTAAGAGGGATATTTTGTTTATTTGTTTTAATGGTTCTGGCGTGGATTTTTTCAAGGAATAGAAAAAAGATAAACTGGTATGTTATACTGTGGGGATTAATTTTTCAAATAATTATAGCGATTTTCATTTTTCATTCAGGGAATATAGGAATTTTCAGATTTTTAAATGATGCTGTCCTTAAAATTTTCTCCTTTTCAAAAGAAGGAATAAAATTTGTGTTTGGTCCACTTGCCATTTCTCCCGGTGAAGGGAAATCTTATGGTTTCATTCTTGCTTTTCAATCATTACCAACAATTATATTTTTTTCATCCTTTGTTTCCTTCCTCTATTTTATAAGAGTGATGCCTTTTATAGTGAGAATTTTTTCCTTTATATTTACAAAACTGATGAGAATAAGTGGAGCCGAAAGTTTGTGTACTTCAAGTAATATTTTTGTGGGAATAGAATCAGCCCTGACAATAAGACCTTATCTTGAAAAAATGACAAAATCTGAAATATGTACAATTTTAACTGCTGGTATGGCAACAATTGCTTCATCAGTCCTTGGTGTTTATGTGAGTTTTTTATATAAAGAATTTCCACAGATAGCAGGTCATTTAATTTCTGCTTCTCTAATGAGTGCTCCATCTTCCATTATCTTTTCAAAATTGTTGTTTCCTGAGGAAGAAAAACCATTGACTTATGGGAAAATTGTAAAAGAGGAGTATAAAAGACCTTCAAACTGGATTGAAGCAATAATAACAGGGGCAAATGATGGAATTAAACTGATAGCAGGAATTATTGCGATGTTGATTGCTTTCCTTGGATTTGTTTCTCTTTTAAATTTTCTCATCAGTAAATTTTCTCTTTTTTTCTTTAAAACTGATATGTCCATACAGAAAATCTTATCCTATTTATTTTATCCATTTGTTTACCTTATGGGAATTAGTGGTGAAAATGTAAAAACAGTTTCGGTTCTTCTTGGAGAAAGAATGATTTTAACTGAACTTTATTCTTACAAACAACTGGCAAATTTGATTTCAGCAGGAATAATAAAA
>JAGHCG010000192.1 GCA_021160565.1 bacterium
AGGAAAGTCTATGCAGAAAAATTTAAATAAAATTGAGAAAAAAATAATAAAATTTCTTGAAGAAGAAGACCAGGTTAGAGAGGAAACCCTTAAACTTACAAGAGAAACAGGAAGAATTGCTGCAAACTCTATAAAAAAAATCCATCAGAGAAAATTCAGTGAAGCAGAAAATCTTATTAAAAAAGGAATTGAAACTTTAAAGAAGGCAAAAAAACTACTTAAAAAATATCCTGAAATTTACTATGCTGGTTTTCTTCATTCTGCTGAAAAGGAAATTATTGAAGCACTTATAACTCTTTCAATTGTAAGAGAAAAAGAAATCCCTGAGCCCTATAAATATGGCTTTGATTGTGTAAGTTTCCTTCATGGATTGTGTGAAAGTACAGGCGAAATAAAGAGATTTATTCTTGATGAAATAAGGAAAGGAAAAACTTCTGAACCTGAAAAATATCTTGAAATAATGGATGAGATTTACTTTTTTCTTCTCAATTTTCAATATCCAGATGGAATTACACGTTCTTTAAGGAGACAGATTGACTATGTAAGGAAAACTGTAGAAAGTGCAAGGTCAGAAATAACCTTAGCAAAATTAACCTATAAACAATGAATCCACAATTTCTTCCTTATATTATAATTCCACTTGCTTCTTTTATTCAGGCAATCAGTGGATTTGGAGCAGGACTTTTTGCAATTCCTATTCTCACATTTTTCTATGAACCCAGATTTATTGTCCCACCTTTTTCTCTCGCCATACTCCTTCTAAATCTTATAAACTTGGCAGAAGTCAGAGAAAAAATAAGATGGGGAATTATAGGGAAAATTATTACAGGAAGTTTTATCGGTATCCCTCTTGGTGTTTATACTCTGAAATATCTGAACCAGGAAATAATAAAAATCTTCATTTCAATTCTCACAATTCTACTCGGGATATTCTTCATTTCCGGGTTTAAATTTCCTCTGAGAGATACAAGAAAAACTTTCTTTACAGCAGGATTTATAAGTGGATTTTTATCTTCTTCTGTGGCTATGGGAGGACCTCCTTTAATTTTCCTATCCCTTTCTCTAAATCACAGTAAAGAAATTTTCAGGTCCACTCTTCTTGGAACATTTGCAATTGTTGGAATAACTGGAAATATATTTTTCTTCATAAATCACCTTTTCAATTCTTCCAATATAAAAATAACAATATATGTTTTCATCCCATCTTTAATCGCCACTCTCATTGGTCTAAAAATTAAAAACGCTCTTTCAGAGAAAAAATTCAAAAAAATTATTCTTTACCTCATAATTTTGATTGGACTTCTTGGTCTTCTGAAAACCCTCCTCTGAACAAAACAGGTTTGACCTGAAGGTTTACTTATTCGCTATAAGGTGGGCAAAAAAGGCAGCACCAAATCCATTATCAATATTAACAACAACCACGTTAGGAGAACAACTATTAAGCATTGTAAGAAGAGGAGTAATTCCTTTAAAATTTGTTCCATATCCAACAGAAGTGGGAACAGCAATAACAGGTTTTCCAACAATTCCTCCCACAACACTTGGTAAAGCCCCTTCCATACCAGCAACCACGATAAGACACTCTGCACCATTAAGAATTTCGATTTTATCAAGTAATCTGTGAAGTCCAGCAACTCCAGCATCATATATCCTCACAACTCTGTTTCCCAGAATTTCAGCAACCACAGATGCTTCTTCAGCAACAGGAATATCAGATGTCCCTGCGGATACAACACATATATATTTCCTTTTCTTACTTTTCTTTATCTGTGTAGATACTATTTTTGCTTCCCTGTAATAACGAAGAGAAGGAAACTTTTTTATCAATTGTGAAGCAACCTCTTCCCCTATTTTTGTAATTATCAATTTTGAGTGTTTTTTAAGCATTTCCTTCACTATTCTTTCAATCTGAGATATACTTTTTCCTGCTCCATATATAACTTCTGGAAATCCAAACTTTAAATTTCTATGAGTATCAATTTTTGAAAAACCAACTTCTTTGTAAGGTAAATACTGCAATTCTTTTAAAACCTCTCTCTGGTTAATTTCTCCTTTCCTGTAATTCTCAAGTATTTTCTTTAATCTCTCCACTTCCATTTTTCCAGAACAAATCAGATTTGACTAAAAATAATCCTTTGAATAGGTTTGGGACAAACCGGGTTTGTTTTATTCATTTATATCACCATTTTTTCCAGTCTTCTTATTCTTTCTTCAATTGGAGGATGTGTTGAAAACAGATTAATTATGTTTTTGCCTGAAAATGGATTAACTATAAAAAGATGAGATGTGGCTGGATTTGCTGACCTCATAGGTGAATTTCTTACACCTTCAGCAAGTTTCCTCAGAGCATTTGCAAGGTAAAGAGGATTACCGCATAATTTTGCTCCTCCTTCATCTGCCAGATATTCTCTTGAACGGGAAATGGCAAGTTGAATTATCATTGCTGCTATTGGAGCAAGAATTGCAAAGAGAAGCATTCCAATGAGACCAAGAATATTTCCTTCTCTATCATCATCTCCACCAATCCCACCAAAAAATGCAGCCCATCTCAGCATATTTGCAATAAAAGTAATTGCTGCAGCTATTGTTGCTGCTACTGTTGCTATAAGGATATCCCTGTGTTTTACATGGGAAATTTCATGTGCCAGGACTCCTTTAAGTTCATTTTCATTCAACAAATCAAGTATCCCCTCTGTCACAGCAACAGAAGCATGGTTTGGGTCTCTTCCTGTAGCAAAAGCGTTTGGTGTCTGGGATGGTATGATATAAATTTTTGGTTTTGGAATTCCTGCATTCATTGAAAGTTCTTCTACCATCCTGTGAAGAGAAGGATAGGAATTTTCAGGAATTTCTCTTGCTCTATACATCGCAAGGACAAGTTTATCACTGAAAAAATAAGAAAACCAGTTAAGAGCAAAAGCAAAAATGAGAGCAATTATCATTCCGCTTTTTCCGAAGAAACTCCCGATAATTATAAAAATTACACTTAAAACTCCGAGTAAAAAGTATGTTTTTATTCTGTTTATCATTTTTCAACCTCCTTTTATTTTTTAATATTTTACCTTCTGGAAAGGAAAGATTTAAGAGAAAAAGGGCTGTTTAAATTTCTGAAAGAATTATATTTAAAAACTCTTTTATATCCTCCAAATTTTCCTTGATTATCCTGAATACCCTTTTATTATCAACTTTCCAGTAAAGATGAACAAGAAGATTTCTAAATTTTGCCATTTTTTTCAACTTTTCAGCCAGTTTCTCACAAATTATACCCATCTCTAAAAGTACATTAAAGGTGTCTGCATAGTCTAATGGGGCTCTCCCTTTTCTCCTTGCAATTATATGATTGGAAATATCTATTACTCCTTC
>JAGHCG010000056.1 GCA_021160565.1 bacterium
AATTCTGAAATAGGCAATTATATCTTTTACATGCGCCTGTTCAAAAAATCTCAATCCTCCTCTTATAATATAGGGAATTTTGAGTTTATTGAGTTCAATTTCAAGTTCAGCTGCCTGATATCTTGAACGGAAAAGAACCCCTATTTCAGAAGGGGGAATTCCGGAATTCAGAAGTTGAGCAATTCTTCTTGACACAAAAACTGCTTCTTCTTTTATATCATAGCATCTTACAACAACAGGTTTTACTCCATTTTCACGAACACTTACAAGTTTTTTGGGGAACTGAACTCTGTTATGGGAAATTATTTCATTTGCAAGGGCAAGGATTTGGGGAGTGCTTCTATAATTTATATCAAGATAAAATATTTTTGCATCAGGATATATTTTGGGAAATTCAATTATATTGTTTATTGTCGCTCCTCTGAAAGAATAAATACTCTGAGCGTCATCTCCAACAACCATAATATTTCTATGCACTTTTGCTACCTGATAGAGAATTAATGACTGAAGTTTATTGGTGTCATGATACTCATCAACAAGAATATATCTGAAATTCTCTGCAATTTTTGTTCCAGTGGTTTCATTCTTCATCAACTTATACCAGAAAAGAAGAAGGTCATCATAATCAAGCAGATTAAGAGATTTTTTCTTTTTCTGATATTCTTTCCAGATTGTTTCTATATGTGGAATAAGATGTGAATAATTGGGAAATCTTGTATTTATAACATCTCTCAAATTTTCCATTGTATTTATTGATAAACTCAAAAATTTTTTAACTTTTGAAGGATGTGGAAATTCCTCTTTTTCAGGGTGTTTTTCAATAATTTCTTTTATAAGATTTGTACTGTCTTCTTCATCAAGAATTGTAAAATTTGGCTGAATATTTATTTCCTTACCATAAATTCTCAAAAGTACATTTCCTATATGATGAAAAGTTCCGGCCCACAGTCCTTTTGGATAAATTCCTACAATTTTTTCATCTCTCTCAATCATTTCTTTTGCTGCTTTATTTGTAAATGTGACAAGCATTATTGAAGAGGGAGGTATTCCCTTTTCAAGAAAATAACATACCCTGTATACAAGAATTCTGGTTTTTCCACTTCCTGCTCCAGCAAGAACAAGAGAAGGTCCTTCTGCTTCTCTTACGATTTTAAATTGCTTTTCGTTCAGATGTTTTTCATAATCTATTTTTGGAAATAATTTTAAACTCATTTTCTGCTTCCTATTGTAAGATATAGAACAGCCATCCTTACCGCAATTCCATTAGTAACCTGATTTAAAATAAGAGAGTTTTCTTTCTCTGCCACTTCAGATTTTATTTCAACACCTCTGTTCATTGGTCCAGGATGCATTATGAAAATTTTATCCTTTATACTCTCATATCTATCCTGGTCAATTCCATAGAAGAAACTATATTCTTTAAGAGAAGTGAGAAAATTTTCTTTCTGTCTTTCTTTCTGAATCCTCAAAAGATAAATTATATCAGAATTTTTAATTGCCTCCTCTATGTGGTAAGTAACTTTAACCCCCATTTTTTCTATTCCAATTGGAATAAGAGGAGGGGGACCACATACCATTACTTTTGCACCAAGTTTTGTAAATCCCCATATATCAGACCTTGCAACTCTGCTGTGAAGAATGTCTCCAATAATTGAAATTCTCACATCTTTGATTTTTCCAAATACTTCTCTCACTGTGAAAAGGTCAAGAAGTGCCTGTGTGGGGTGTTCATGGCAGCCATCTCCTGCATTTATTACTGCTGCTTCCACATTCCTGCTTATAAGTTCAGGTGCCCCTGCAACAGAATGTCTGACGATAAAACAATCAACTTTCATTGCTTCAATATTTTTCGCAGTATCAACAATTGTTTCTCCTTTTGAAACAGATGAAGTGGAAACATCAAAACTCAATACATCAGCAGAAAGCCTTTTTGCAGCAAGTTCAAATGATGTTTTTGTTCTTGTACTCGGTTCAAAAAATAAATTCACAACTGTTTTTCCTCTTAAAGCCGGAACTTTTTTAACTGACCTTGTGCTCACTCCTTTAAATGATTTTGCAGTGTCAAGAATATATTCTATTTCTCTTTTTGTGAGATATTCAAGTCCAATAAGGTCTTTCTTTTCCCATTTCATTTTTCCTTCTCCACTATTAAAACCTCATCAACACCATCAGTTTCTTTTAATTTCACCTCCACCATTTCATTTTTCTTCACCTCAACTTTTTTTCCAACAAAATCTGCACTTATGGGAAGTTCTCTATGTCCTCTGTCTATCAAAACAAAAAGCCTGACGAGAGATGGCCTCCCAAGGTCAACAATGGCATCAAGTGCTGCTCTTATTGTTCTTCCTGTATAGAGAACATCATCAACAAGCAGAACTTTTTTATCATCTATATTGAAAAGTACATCTGTTTCTGAAATGACAGGGTTTGCCCCAATTTTACTGAAATCGTCTCTATAAAGAGTTATATCCAGAAAACCAAGAGGGATATCAACTTTATATTTTTTTTCAAGGCATTCTCTAATTTTTTTCGCAATAATATCTCCTCTTCTTTTTATCCCAATTATTACAAGATTTGAAAGCCCCATTTCTTTTTTAACTTCCTCACATACCTTTTCTATTGCCTCCTCCATTTCTTTTTTATCCATCAATTTTTTCATATGTATATAATACCACATTTAAACTCCATATGGTAAACTTTAAAAATTTTTGGGAAAATAGTGGTTTTTAAGAAAATATTTCTCCTGTCTTTTTGGAAATCCCGATTATATAAAGAGGTGTTTTAACTCCAATCCTTTCTTCAAAATTCTTTAAGTTTTCGAGGATTTCCCTGGAACCGTTTTATATAATGGGATCTATAAAGAAATGTCCTGAAGGGACTGACTGAGAAGTAATATGTCTTAATATCCATTCAGGAATTTTTTAGAACCTTTCTTATATTCAACCTCTTATAGCCCACTGAGATTAATTACTTTTCCCTCTTCAATTGCTCTCTCTCCAGCAACTCCCACAAGAACACTCAGTAAACCTGCTTTTGAATCAGCAAGTGGTCTTTTACCCCTCCTGATCACATTTAAAAATGAATCTATCTCCCTATTATCTCCTCCTTCATGACTTCCTATATCAACTCCAAATTCATATTTTACAATATCTTCCGTTCTTCTCTTATATAAAACAATCTCTCTTTTCTTAAAACTCATCTCTATTTTCCCCCTCTCTCCTATTACAGTAAATTTCCTGTCAGGTTCTGCTCCAAATAAAAATAGATTGTAATTTGCTCTCTTTCTATTTTTATATTCAATTATTAAAGTGGCATTATCCATGATATCTGCTTCAGGATCATAAACACACCTATCCACAATATATCCATTGACTTTTTCCCCTTTTATATAAAATCCACCTCTTGCCTTACTTACATCTCTATACTCAGAACAACTGTATTTCTCAGGGCAGGTAAGACACCTCCTCCCTTCATATCCTTCCTTTGCCTTGAAAATATCTCTACTTCCAAACCCAACCACTCTCTCTGGTTTTTCATTTATTATCCAGTTTAGCAAATCAATTGTATGAACACCTTTCTGTAAAAGTATCCCTCCACTATATTCTTTTTTCCTGTGCCACCTTGCAAAATGACCTCCTCCTTCCAGTGTCTCTGTAGCAGAGGCAAACCTTACTTCTCCAATATCTCCTCTTCTTATAATTTCAATAAGTGTCTCCATAATTTTTGTATATCTCAGTGTTAACCCAACCTGTATCGTTCTATTTGTTTCCTTTTCTACTTTTACCATCTTTTTCGCATCTTCTACTTTTGTTGCCATTGGTTTCTCACATAAGACATATTTCCCCTTTTTTAATGCTTTTATTGTAAGTTCTGCATGAGTATAATCAGGAGTTGTTATCACTACTGCTTCCAG
Organism: bacterium; assembly: GCA_021160565.1. Classification (GTDB taxonomy): domain Bacteria; phylum Ratteibacteria; class UBA8468; order B48-G9; family JAFGKM01; genus JAGHCG01. The sequence continues at coordinate 3,914 of JAGHCG010000056.1, forward strand.
ACCGGGTACTTTTAAAAATTCTTCATAATCAGTAAAAATTTTTATGTCCTTACCCAACTTTTCCTTTGCAAGTTTTAATCTCATCTCATTCCTGTCACACAACCGAACAATCTTTATTTTATCTTTGTAATAATCACTGATGAAGACACTTCCAAATCCAAATACTCCTCTTGCTTCTGTTCCCACAATTCCTATTTTTATCTTTTCCATTCTCAACTCCTATTCTGGATAAATTTTCTTGGGATTAAATACAATTCTAAAGCCAAGGTCATATCGTGTTGTTAATGGGTCTACAGGCATTCTTGATGTACTCCTTCTATACCACCACTGCAAAAAAGAAGAACCACCTCTAACAACTCTCATTTTTCCCTTTTTCGGTCCGAGTGGGTCAATTGTTTTAATATTTTTATAATTAGGAGAATACCAGTCCCATACCCATTCACAGACATTTCCATGAACGTTATAAATTCCCCAGGGATTTGGTTCCCCTTTATTCACCTCCACAACAATTGGCAGGCCACCAGAAGATATCATTGAAGAATATTCCCTTCCACAATAAATTTTGAGTTTTTCTGGATTTGAGCCAAAGGAAAAAGGAGTAGTGGTTCCAGCCCTCGCTGCATATTCCCATTCTGCTTCTGTAGGTAATCTATATCCTCCATCATAGGGATAAGCCATTATTACCTTTTTCCCTTCAAAGATATAAACTGGCTTTTTCCCTTCTTTCTTACTTAACCAGTTGCAAAACCTTATAGCAGAATACCAACTTACCCACACAACAGGACATTCAGGAGTAATTTGGTGCTTTTCCCTTGCATTTGGGTTTTTCCAGTAATTTAAAAATTGTCCATCTGTTTCATTCTTCCCATTATAACCGGTTTCCTTTATAAATCTGTCAAATTGTGAATTTGTAATTTCATATTTACTTATGTAAAAATTCCTTGTGATTTCAATTTCTTTCTGGGGTCCCTCATTTTCACTTCTCCCTCTTTCGTTTTCAGGGCTTCCCATGATAAATTTACCTTTTTTAATAAGAACAAACTCAATTCCAACAGAATTTTTAAACTCTTCACCAGATAGAAGGATAGGGAAAATAAAAATAGTAAAGAGAAATTTTTTCATTTTCTCCCCATTTTAAATAATCTTTTAATATCAACAGAAAAATAATTTATTTCCCTTTGGCCTTTTATTTCAATTTTATAATAACCTTTTCCTGCATATTTACATCCTACCACCATAAATTTATTATTTTTTGAAGTGTCCACTGTAAAAGGTATTTCTTTGAAAAAATTTTTTCCTCCATCTTCATAAAGCACACATAGAGGTAAATTTATGTTAACAACGGGAGTAAAATATATTTTATACTTCCCAGTATTTTTGGGAAGATAAAAAGCTGCTCTGTAAGGAATAATTCTGTTTTCAGGTAGAGGATAAATTTCTGGCATGTTTTCGGTTACAGGAATTACAAATCTATAATATTTTGAATTTTCACAAACTACCTTATATATTCCCTTTTTGCCATCTGAAGGAATTTTTATCTCTCCCCATTTTGCCATGGAATATGACCCATGGGGTCTGTGAGGGGGTATATCTGTAAAGTCAAAATTATTTATAACCTTCCCAGAAGGACCTATTATATGACCTTTCCCTGGTCTCTGTCCAGCAAGTAAAATTTTAAATTCTCCATCTTTCTCATCAAGGATATAAATTTCTACAATATACTTTCCTTCTTTTAATTGAGATGGATACCAGGTTGTTCTTGGCCAGATAAATTCCTTTGTAGAGAATCTTTTTTCTACATCTAACCAGTAAATAAGTCCATAAATCAGGTAGTGCCCAAGAGAGGTTCGGTAAAAATCATCAGGGAATATATAATTTTCAGGAGCGGTGAGTGTCTCTTCAATTCTAATTCCTTTGCCATATTTTAAAAATTTTTCTTCCCCTGAAACAGATGCTGCTTTTGCTATTATATTTAGATAATGTCCCCATTTGGAACTTATTCCTCCCCATCCATTTAAAAAAGAATTCGCCCATCTCTCCAGAATTTTTTTTGCTTTCTCACTCTTTGTCAAATCGTAATATCTTTCAAGCCATGGAGCATAATTCTGCCATTCGTTAAAGTATCCATATTTTGTTTGACCTTTACACATACTTTCAAAATATTCATGAATGAAAGGTATCATTTTTTTGTTTTGAGTTTCACTATATAAAAATATTGTTGAAGCCAGTGTTCCTGCTTCACTTCTATTGCTTCCAGAAGGATGAACATATTTTTCAGTGGATTTCCACCACTCTTCTGCTACTTCTCTTCCTCGTTCATCCCCGGTCAAATATGTGTACCAGTAAAGAAAATCCACCATAGAATTGTAATCTCCAACTCTCGCTCCAGAAAACCAGGGTACATATCCTTTATAATCACATAAAGCACCAACGATTTTTCTGTAAGGATACCAGGGATTGAAATTTTCATATTTTTCTGTTGTATAATGGCAATACCCTAAATCAAAAATTTTTCTTGTCTGCCTTATCCCTTCTATTAAATAGAAAGAGTCTCCACTTCTCACATAAAGAAGGTAAGGTA
>JAGHCG010000140.1 GCA_021160565.1 bacterium
AATAAATATACTGTAAAAATAACTCCTTTTAAAACTTTCATTTCCCTGAATGATGCTATTCTTGAAGACTTAACAGAAAGTGAAACAGCCATCTCACAGATAATTTCTTCTTCAGAAATGGTTGTTGGAAAAAATGGGAAAGTTTTTGAAACTAAGGAGATATCTCAGGGAATTTTAAATATTGCTCAGTTTTTTAAAATCATCCCTGTATTTCCTGAAAAACTGAGAAGTGGGAAAAGATGGAAACAATCTCTTTCTTCCTTTCAATTACCATCTGTTCCTGCATGTACTCTTAAATTCAACTATATTTACAAAAAGGTGGATAAAGGAAAAAGCAAAATAAACATTCTTTCCAATCAGATAATAAGAGAAAAGCAGAAAGAAGGAGATATTCAGATAATTATAAATGGGAAAAATACTTCAAATGGAGAATTCATTTTCAATGAAAAAGAAGGGAAAATAGAAAAATTTGAAGGAAAATTTAACATCTCTCTTTCAGTCCTTTTTAAAGTTCCTCCTTCTCCTGAAGCAGATAAAAAAACCAAACAAACAGTTCCTCTTTACATTAATGTTTCTCTCAATATAAACTTCTTAAAAATCAAATGAGAATTGTTGAAAATCTTCTATCTCACTTCTGAAACATTCTTTTCTTGCAATATGAAGCAAAAGCCCCAGAGCAAGTAAATTTATAATAAGAGATGAACCACCTACACTAAAGAAGGGCAATGTTGTTCCTTTTGATGGGACTATTCCAAGAACAACAGCAGAATGGAGGAGAAATTGAAAACCAAATAGAGTACTTAAACCTGCTGAAAGATATTTGTCAAAAAGATTATATGCGAGTTTTGAAACTTCAAATCCAGAAAATACAACTATTCCAAAAAATAAAAGAATTGAGAAAGTCCCTACAAAGCCAAGTTCTTCTCCCACAACAGCATATACATAATCCTTATGAGCCTCTGGAAGAAACTTCAATTTTCTTTCTCCTGCTCCAAGCCCTTTTCCAAAAATTCCTCCTGAACCAAGAGTTATTTTTGACTGGTTTATCTGATAACCTTTTCCAAGTGGATCATAATTCGGATTGAGATATACCTTTATCCTCTCCCTTCTGTATCCACTCGGTAAAATCAAACCAGCAAGCAAGAAAATACCAGCCAGAAAAAGAAAAATTAAATGTTTTATTTTCGCACCAGCAATAAATAGAAGAAAAACAAAGATGAGAGAAATAATTACAAAAGTTCCAAGGTCGCTCTGCAACTGTAAAATTCCTGTAATTATTAGAAGTAAAAAAACAGGAATTGAAAGAGTTTTCCAGTTTTGAATTGAGGATTTTTTTCTTTTTAGAAAATCTGAAAGATAAATAATGAAAGTAAACTTTATAAGTTCTGAGGGTTGGAAACTCAATGGTCCTACTCTTATCCATCTTAAACTCCCAAAAAATTTGGGAAGAGGAAGTAAAATCAAAGAGAAGAGAAATATTATTTTAGCATATTTTTCAATCCTTTCACTTCCTATTTTGTTAATCAGAAAAACTCCTATTCCACCGAGAGAAAGCCAGAGTAAATGTTTTTCAAAAAAATATGCTGGATTTCCTGTTTTTGAAATCCCATATGCCAAACTTGAACTTAAAACAAAAACACTTCCAAGCACTATCAGTAATCCACTTGATATGCATAACCTATAATAAAGATTGTACTTCCCTCTTAAAAGCATCTCCCCTCTCCTTATAATTCTCAAACATATCAAATGAAGCACATCCTGGAGAAAAAAGAACAGTATCCCCTTCTCTACCTTTTTCAACAGCAATTTTCACCACTTCTTTCAAACTATTCGCAAAAACTTTTGGCACTCCTGAATTTTCCAGTTCATTCGCTATCTCTTCTTTTGCTTCACCAAAAAGTATGAGAAGTTTGACTTTTTCTTTTATCAATCTTTTCAAATCAGAAAAAGAAAGCCCTTTATTTCTTCCACCAAGAATAAGAATTATCTTTCCTTTTTCCACACTTGAAACAGAATTTAAAACAGCATGGGGATTTGTTGCTTTTGAATCATTGATAAAAGTTATTCCATTTATTTCAGCAATTTTTTCAAATCTGTGAGGAAGTGGAGTGAATTCATAAACTCCTCTTTTTATTTTTTCCGATTCAACTCCTGAAATGAGAGATATCAAACATCCTGCCATCACATTATAGATATTTCCTTTCCCTGAAAGAGATGTTTTATTCATATCAATTAATTTCCCTGAGATTTTAAACTTGGAAAAAATGATACCATCACGATAAAATACTTCTGCTTTATCTTCCTTTATAGAAAAAAACAATTTTCTGGAATTTAAATTTTCCGAAATTTCTCTGCAACTCCTATCATCGTAATTGAGAATTGACCAGTCATTTTCCTTTTGATTTTTAAAAATTCTCTTTTTAGCATCAACATAATCTTTAAAACTCTTATATCTGTCAAAATGGTCTTCTGCTATATTCAGGAAACACGCTATAAATGGAGTGAATTCTGATATTTTTTCAAGTTGAAAACTGCTCACTTCAAGAATAATCCATGTTTCCTCA
>JAGHCG010000193.1 GCA_021160565.1 bacterium
CAGAAATAAAGGATATAAAGTTTTTAATATAGGAGGAGAATATGTTTAGCGGTTCAATAGTTGCTCTTATTACACCAATGAAAAATGGGAAGTTTGATAGAGAAAGTTATGAAAAACTTATAGAATTTCATATTGAGAAAGGAACCTCTGCTATTCTTACCTGTGGATGTACAGGAGAACCAGCAACTTTATCAATGGAAGAACATAAAGAAGTTATAAAATATACTGTTGAAGTTGTAAATAAAAGAATTCCTGTAATTGCTGGAACAGGTTCAAATAATACAGCAGAGGCAATTGAGTTAACACAATTTGCTGAAAAAACAGGAGCAGATGCATCTCTTATAATAACTCCATATTACAATAAACCCACACAGAAAGGACTTTACCAGCATTATAAAAAAATAGCAGAAAGTGTTTCAATTCCCATTATTCTTTACAATGTTCCTTCAAGAACAGGAATTTCAATCCAACCTGAGACAGTTTCTGCACTTTCAGAAATAAAAAACATAGTTGGAATAAAGGAGGCAAGCGGAAGTTTAGACCAAGTCAGTAAAATAATAAAACTGTGTCCTGAAGATTTTGTTGTTTTATCCGGAGATGATTCTCTTACACTTCCAATTATAGCGGTTGGTGGGAAGGGAGTTGTTTCTGTTGCAGCAAATATTGTACCTGATAAAGTGGCAGAAATGGTGAAAAGTGCTCTTGAAAATGATTGGGAGAAAGCAAGAAAACTTCATCTTGAACTCTTTCCTATTTTCAAAATTCTCTTCATTGAGACAAATCCAATCCCTGTGAAAACTGCTCTTGGGATAATGGGAATGATAACTCCTGAATGGAGATTACCTTTAACTCCACCATCTGAAGAGAATTTTGAAAAAATCAAAAAAACACTTATTGAGTGTGGAGTGATAAAATGATATTCAGGAAAAAGTATGTGCATATCTCCCCAAAAGAAAAACCAGATATTAAGAAAGACATGTGGATAAAGTGTGAAAATTGTGGAAAACTTGTGTATAAAAAGAAATGGCTTGAAAATTTAAAGGTATGTCCTGAATGTGGTCTTTATTCCAGAATGACAGCAGAAGAAAGAATAAAAATGATTGCTGATGAAGGTACATTCAAGGAAAAATGGCCTTATATGATGTCTGATGACCCTCTCCAGTTTAAAGGAGTTAAATCATATAAAGAAAAACTGAAAGAGGAAATAAAAAAGACAGGAAAAAGAGAAGCAATGATTGTTGGAGAATGTAAAATAGGTGGGATATCCTCAGTGATTGCAGTTCTTGATGCACATTTTATAATGGGAAGTATGGGCTCAGTGGTTGGAGAAAAATTTACAAGAGCATGTGAGTATGCCATAGAAAACAGTTTATCTCTTGTCTCAATTTCTGGGGGAGGTGGTGGAGCAAGAATGTATGAGGGAGTTATTTCTTTAATGCAGATGGCAAAAACATCAGCAGCAGTTGGGAAGATGAAAAAAGCAGGTCTTCTTTATATCTCTGTTCTTACTGACCCTACAATGGGTGGAGTTGCAGCAAGTTTTGCATTACTTGGAGATATAATAATTGCAGAACCCAAGGCATTGATTGGTTTTGCAGGGCCAAGAGTTATTGAACAGACAATAAGACAGAAACTTCCACCAGGTTTTCAGAGAAGTGAGTTTTTATTTGAAAGAGGAATGATTGATTTAATTGTTGAAAGGAAAAAATTAAAAGAAACAATAATAAAAATTCTTAAAATAGTCCATTCATGAACTCCTCTGAGATAAATTTCCTGAACAAATTGACTGATTTTGGGATAAAATTTGGCCTTGAAAAAACTTTTTTCCTTTTAAAAAAATTTGGAAACCCGCATCTTAAATATCCTTCCATTCTAATTGGTGGCACAAACGGAAAAGGTTCTGTTGCAAAGACTCTTTCTGAAATTTTAAAAGCAGCAGGATATAAAACAGGCTTGTATATAAGTCCGCATCTTGTTGATATAAAGGAGAGAATTTCAATATCAGGGGAAAAAATAGGTGAGGAAGAGTTTAAAGAGAAAATAAGATATCTTAAAAAAATCCTTTCAAAGCTTCCCTATCATATGTATCCCACTTTTTTTGAAGCAATAACTTCAATAGCCTTTTCCTACTTTGCAGAGAAAAAAATAGATATTCTTGTCTGTGAAGTTGGACTTGGAGGAAGATTTGATGCTACAAATGTTTTACCTTCTTTTCTTGAAATTATAACAAGAATTGGAATAGAACATACAAAGTATCTGGGAAAAACTTACAGAGAAATAGCAAGAGAAAAAGCAGGGGTTATAAAAGAGAAAAGCATTGTTGTCAGTTCAAAACAGAATATTGAAGCAGAAGAGGTTATAAAAAATGCAGCAAAAGAAAAAAAAGCAGAGATTTATTTTTATGGAAAGGATTTTTTTTCAAGAAGAGTGGAAAAGGAAATTGAAGGACAGAAATTCAATTTTTATGGAAAGGAAAAAATTAGAAATATAAAGATACCTCTTCTTGGGAAATATCAGATTGAAAATGTATCTCTTGCAATTCAAGCATCTCTTATAATGAAGGAAAATGGATTCAAAATAGAAAGAAAGAACATCTATGAAGGAGTGAAAAGAGTTGAATGGCTGGGTAGATTTCAGATTTTGAAAGAAAAGCCCCTTATAATCCTTGATGGAGCCCACAATCCGGATGGGGTAAACTCTTTACTGAGCACAATAAAAGATATTTTCCCTGATAAGAAATTTTCTTTTCTTGTTGCCATTTTGAAAGATAAAGATTATTTGAAAATGGTAAGGAAAATATCAAAATTTGCTGATGAGATAATATTTGCAAAACTGGAAACTGAAAGAGGTGTTGAGCCTGAAAAATTATCGTCTATTTTAAGGAAAAATAAAAAATCAAAAATTTTCTCAAATGTGAAAGAAGCCTGGGATTACATAGAAAAAACAAAAAAAG
>JAGHCG010000014.1 GCA_021160565.1 bacterium
GCCGAGAGAGATTTTTGAAAAGATATAAAATAGATAGAATGAAAAATGAAATATAAAGGTAGGTTGTTAAAGTGGATAAGTGTTATATTCTTTATATATTTTGCATTACTTGAAGCATATATTCCTGTATCGGAAAATTTTAGCAATAGAGTAAGAGTTCTGTATATTGGTGGAGGAAGAGGCCCTCATCACGAATACTCTTCAATTGAGTTTCTTGAAAGAAAAACAAATCTGAGATTTATCTACCAACGAGAGTCAAATCCTGAATCAAAGGGAGGAAGTGAAAGTGCGCAGATATGTGATGGTATATTGTGGGATAATGCAGAGTATCCAATTTTTCTTGAAAAGAGAATAGAAGAATTAAGAACATATTTGAAGAGGAAAGATTTTGATTTTATTGTTCTTAGAGGAAAAAAATTACCTGTTGATATTCAAAAATCCATAGTTGATTATGTAAAAAATGGCGGATTTGTTGTCTGGCTTTATCCTGATGTGGTGGAAAAAGGATTTTTAAGAGAAATCTGTCCTTTTAAGAAAAAGAAAGGAAGAAGAAGCTCATCAGAAGTAATTTTATCGGAGATTAGAAATCCTTTATTTTGTGGTATTCTCTGCGAGGAAATGTTTTCAAATTTAAGGTTTCCACCTGTTGAATTTGGAAAAGAAGTAAAGATAATTGCCAAAACAAAAAAAGAAAATTATGGTGTTATTGGAATTAAATCTTATGGAAAGGGAGAGGTCATGGGATATTCTTTCCCTCAATTAATTCCAGTAATTCACAATTATGGAGATAAAAATAATATTGATACGGACTTCTTATGGGCTGAGTTCTGGGAACAAATAGGAAACTGGATAAAATGGGAAGAGAAAAAATTTCCTGTTCAGATAAATTGTATTCCTGAGAAAAAAAGAGTTATTGCAGGAGAGAGAGTAAATTTGAAAGTTGAGTTCTATATTAGAAATGCACGGGTTAAGAGAGGTATTTTGGAGTTGAAAATTATCGATGCCAGAGGGAAAGAATTTGTTAAGAAAAAAGTAAAGTTAAATAAACTGGTGAATGAGAATCTGAAAATAGAAATCCCCAAATATGCCCATACTGGAAAATATCTCATTGCTATCCGGTTTCATTCTGGGAATTTCATTCATTCTGCGTATTCAGTTATTGAAGTGAAAGGATATATTGAGTCTTTTATAACAACTGAAAAGTTTGGTTATCTTCCGGGAGAAAATATTAATTTTGATGTTAAGATAAACTCTTCCATTGCAAAAACTTTTACAGCAGAGTTTTTCATTTTAACCCCTTTTAAGGAAATAGTAAATTATCAGAGGAAAAAAGTAGCCCTTAAGAAAGGAGAAAATTCAGTTAGATTTAACTGGAAGATGATTGATTACGGAATTGAAGGATGGGCTTTTCGTTCATATTTCCTCCTTACAGAGGAAAAAGGGAAAGAGTGGGATTATACAGAAAAATGGTTTTGGAGATATCAGCCATGGACAATGAGAGAGAAAATTTTAATAAGTAATTATTGGGCTTTACAGGAAAGAATTCCCTCTTCTCTATTTCCTCTGTTTGTACTGTATCATAAAGGAATTGGATATAATGCAGGGCATTCCTGGAAAGAGCCATACTATTCAAGGTTTAATATGCGCGCATGGTATCAGTTTTCAGCAACTATGATGGAAAGATATACAAATAATTTCACAACAAAGGATTTTTCACATTTAAAAAGTTATGCAAAAAAAATGTTTGATGTATCACATCATACAGGGGCTTATGTTATTTATGATTTTGGTGAGGAAACTGGTTTTTATTACCACTGGAGCAATAATCCATTTGGAAGGAAATGGAAAAAAGAAAAGGATATTCCACCAGGAGCACATAGATTTTTCAGAATGTATCTTAAAGAAAAGTATGGAACAATTGAAAAATTGAATGAAGAGTGGGAAACAAATTACAGAAGTTTTGACGAGATTAAACTTTCTCCAGAATATGGATATCCTTCTGGCTGGCTTTTTCTTCCTCCTCCAAAACATCTTCCAGAGAACATTGCTCCATATATTGATACTCACGGATTTTTCTTCTGGTATGTAAAGAAAGTTGCAGAGACAATAACGAATGAGATTAAAAAATACAACCCAACTCCTGACTGGGGGATGAGTTTTTCTCTTACATTTAATCTTTTCAGTCCCATTCCTATGACTATGATACACCCCTGTTATAATTCTCAGATTCTTGTGCCCTGGAATAATAAAGCAATCAGATTTTCAAAAGAGGAATCCACTCCTTTGTTCAGTTTTCACTGGGGATTTTCACCTGATTTCAGAGTATGGGGTCAGTTCTGGAATCAATCGCTTGCTTCTTTATCCACTTTCATTTCAAACTGGGGTCCACAGTTCAACCCCGATCTGACACATTCCCGTTCAACATTCTATCTTAAAAAATTGATGAGAAAAGTGAGAAAAAGAGAAAAATTTTTTCTTGATTGTTATCCTGTTAAAAATTTTGATGTGGGCTTTTATCATCCTGACCTTGAGTGGCAGGAAGTCCATTCCCATCCTTCGTTTTATCTTAAGGCACAGGGACCAGAAAGCAAAATTATGGGACAACTCGGATATAAACCCACTGGAACAGGATGGATGGGAGGACCTCATTATCAAATATATAATGCCCTTAATTCTTCTGGATATGTTGTAAGATATGTAGACGAAGAGGAAATAGAAAAATGCAGAGTTCTTGTTGTCCCCTATGTTGAATGTCTATCTGAATATGCTGCTGAAAAAATAAAAAATTTTGTGAAAAAGGGAGGCGTTCTTATAACTTTTCCTGTAATTGGAAAATATGATGAATATGGAAAACCATACAGAGAATATCCTGGAGCAGGTTTAAGTGAGGTTATTGGATTGAAAGCAAACCCTGACATTATAGGAAAAAGAAGTATATTGGTTTTAAAAGGAAAGAAAAATTTCCCATTAGAATTTACTCCCAGAAGTGGAAGTGAACCACCCTATCTCTGGACTTTTGGGCATCAGAAAATTTTATCAAAAGGTAAAAATGTTGAAGTTATAGCAACTCACTATGATGGAAATCCAGCAATAACAGTGAATCAATACGGAAAAGGGAAAGCAATTCACTTTAATATGTTTATATTCGAC
>JAGHCG010000121.1 GCA_021160565.1 bacterium
GAATACACCAGAAGCAAAAAGTCCATCTGAAAGGTTATAATTTTCTTCATCATCAAGTGCTTTTCTCCACATATTCCATTCATCATAGGCAATTTCTATTTTCTTTTCTTTTTTAATAAAACTTTCTCCTACTTCTATTGATGCTTCAAGAAGTTTTAATCTTCTATCAACAAAATATGGAAGTCCAGCAACTGTAAGATAATCATCAGATGAAAAATAGGTGTGAATTGAAATGTAATCAATTTCCTCTCCAGCAGTTTTTATAACTTCAATATCCCAATCAGGATTATCAGCCCCAACAGCAATCGTTTTTATTTCAGGGTCAATTTTTTTTATAAAATGCGCATATTCTCTTGCTTTTGCTGCATATTCTTTTGCTGAACAATATCCATGTTGCCATTTTCCATAAATTTCATTTCCAAGTCCCCAGTATTTTACTTTATGTGGTTTTTCGCTTCCATATTTTCTTCTTAAATTTGCATAATATGTCTCTCCATCATAATTACAGTATTCAACCCATCCAAGTGCTTCATCAAGCGTTCCTGTTCCAAAATTTAGGCATATATAAGGTTCTGCTCCTATTAAACGGCAGTATTTAATAAATTCTTCTGTACCGAAATGGTTATTATCTTCCGCTATCCATGCAGTATCAAGTTTCTTTGGTCTTTTTTCCTTCGGACCAATTCCGTCAAGCCAGTGATAATTTGAGGCAAAATTCCCTCCTGGCCATCTTAAAACAGGAACATTTAATTTTTTTATTGCATAAAGGACATCTCTTCTGAAATCATTTTCATCGCTTAAAGAAGAGTTTTCCTCATAGATGCCACCGTAAATACATCTTTTTAAGTGTTCAATAAAATGACCATAAATGTTTTTGTTAATTTTCCCAATTTTTTTCTTTTTGATTTTAACTTCGCATTTCATTTTTACCTCCCATAAATTCCTTTGAAACCATTTATAAAATTAGTTGCAATTTTAATTTCTTCTTTTGAATTGTCAAGCAACTGTCGTTGTTTTCTATCTCTTAACATTACATCCCACATCTGTTTGAAACAAAAATTTATTATAATACATTTCACATATTTTTTAAATGACTTTCAATGTATTCATTTGCCCTTTTTAAAAGTTCTTCATTCCAGAATCTTGGTGGATTTAAAAGATATAAATCAATACTTGAATATATTCCCTGTTGCTCAATAATGAAATCGGAATTTATTGTTATATCATTTTCTCCATCCCATTTCTCGTATTCCCATCCCATTTTTTTATAAACAGCATTGTAAAGTTCATAATCAATTGTTGCATCTGCTTCAACCCATTTCTGGTCAAGATAAACAACGGTGGAAACATGAATTGTCGGGTCAGAAATTAACTGGTGAATATCCTGTGGAACAATCGGTTTAAATACTTCTTTCCTTATAAGATAAACTTTATATCCTGAATAAATACCTGCATTTCTTAAAAGAGATATTTGAAGTGTTGATTTATTGAAGCAGTTACCATATTTCTTTTTTAATGTCTCAGATGCTTTTGTATAAGGAAAATCAAATCTGTATTTAATTTCATCTCTTGCAAAGTTAAAAATATTAATTGCTTTCTCTTTTTCATCAGTTGTATTTTTTGTTAAGATATAACTTCTCATCCTTAAATCAATACTTTCAATATCACAAACTTTTGTCGGAGATAAATATTCTTTATCCATTTTTTATGATATTATAAAATAAATTGTAAAATGAGAAAAAATGGAGGGAAAGTATGAAAAAATTTTATATATTTGTTCTGTCTTTTCTTTTATTTTCAGGGTGTGCAACAATAAAAGGGAAAAAAGGAACAAGAGAGAGCGAAAAAAGTTTCTTGAACCCTAAATGGAGAGAAGAAATTGTAAAAAATAATTCTGACCTGACAGATGAAGAAAAAAAAGCAATTATCAATGGGAAATACCGGTTGGAATGGAAAAAAAGAAAGTTGAAAAGATACTTGGCACTCCTTATGGAAAATATCTCCCTGAAAACAAAATGATGGAGGTTTGGTTTTATGATGATTTTTTTGTTGGATTTGATAAAGATGGTAAGGCTGTGAAATTTAAAGTTTTTACCCCTGCTGAAAAAGGAGATGAGAGTGAAAAGAAAAACTAAAATTATACAGGTTGGAGTTGGTGGATTTGGGAGAGGATGGTTTGAAGTTGTTAAAGAAAGCCCTGAATGGGAAATTGAAGCAATAGTTGATATAAATAAAAAAGCAACTGAAGAGATTGTAGAAAAATTTAATTTTCCAGAAGATAAAACATTTACTTCTTTAAAAGATTGTTTGAAGAAAGTTGAAGCAAATGCAGTTTTAAATATTACTCCTCCAAAAGTACATAAAGAAATCACAGAAATCGCAGTTAAAAATGGTCTTGATGTTCTTGTTGAGAAACCAATTTCTGACAATATGAAAGATGCTGAAAAAATGGTTGAAATGGCAGAGAAAAATGGAAGAAAACTTATGGTAAGTCAAAATTATAGATTTTCATCTGTAGTAAGGACTTTAAGAAAGGAGATTGAAAAAGGAACTGTTGGTAAAATTTCTTACTGTGTTGTTAATTTCCAGAAAGGACCGAAATTTACTGGTTTCAGAATAA
>JAGHCG010000144.1 GCA_021160565.1 bacterium
AAGATCCACTCTGTTAGTTTTAATCATCTCTATTGCTTTTTTATAAGTATTTGCATATCTGAAAAGACCAGAAATTTTTATCTCATCAATTGTTACCTTTGAAATATTTATCTTCATGTAATCCGTTCCCATTCCTATAAAAACAATTCTTCCACCTCTTTTAACCCAGTTTACTGTTTCTTCCATCAATCCGGGAAAACCAGAGCATTCAAAAACAACATCAACCTTTTCAGGAAGAATATCCTTTATCTCTTTTATTTCCACTTTTTGAGTATTGAATAAAAAATCTGCTTTAAATTTTCTGGCAAATTCAATTCTTTTCTCAATTCTGTCAATTCCGTATACAATAGCACCATTCATTTTTGCTCCAATAAGTGCAAGCAGTCCCACAGGTCCAAGTCCTGAAATCATAACTTTTTCTCCAGGTTTTAAATCCACAAGATTTGATGCGTGAATCCCCACTGAGAAAGGTTCGAGCAAAGTTGCTTCATCTAAGGTAATATCTTCCGGTAATTTATAAACAAAATCTGAAGGGTGAACCACATACTCACAGAAAGTGCCGTTGACTGGTGGAGTGGCAAAAAATTTAACATCAGGACACAGATTGTATCTTCCTTCTTTACAGTAATCACATTTTCTACATGGAATACCAGGTTCAATCGCAACTCTATCTCCCTCTTTCACATTCTTCACATTTTTCCCCACCTTTTCCACAATTCCTGAACTCTCATGTCCCAATATAAGGGGCTCTTTCACAATAAAATCTCCAATTCTTCCTTCTTTATAATAATGGATATCGGAACCACATACTCCAACACTCTTGATTCTTATCAGAACTTCATCATCATTTTTTATTTCAGGCTTTTCTATTTCTCTGATTTCTATACAATATGGTTTTGTTAAAAATGCAGCTTTCATTCTTCCCTCCTTTTGAATTACTTTTATTTTATCATATTTTTATCATATGCCATATGAGAGCAATCCAGAAGAGAAGGAAGAAATTGCCAAATCCCTTGTCCCTCAACCCTTCCAGATGCCGAGGTTTAGCCTCGGACTTGATAGAGAGAAAAATAGATTTTAAAATATACTCATGGAAAAGATAATAGCAGAGTTGGATGATTTTAATAGAGAAAAAAGAGAAGATGCTCTTCTGGAAATAGTTAAATTAATTAAAGCAGGAAAAATTGGAAGAACATTGGAAGCAAAAGGATATCTTAATCTTCATATCCATACCTTTCATTCTTTCAATTACAAAAACTGGTCTCCTTCAAGGATTGTATTTGAGGGATGGAAAACAGGGCTTGAATTTACAGGAACAGTGGATTTTGACACTCTGGCAGGACTTGAAGAAACTCTCTATGCTGGAAAATTACTGGGATTAAAGGTTGTTGGTGGGTTTGAAACGAGAGCATATCTTCCGGAACTTAAAGACAAAGTTATAAACTCTCCTAAGGAACCAGGAATTTATTATCTCTGTGGGAAAGGATTTAAAAAACAGCCAGAGGAAGGAAGTGAAGAATGGAAATTTTTTAAAGAAATGAAGGAAATAGCACAGAAGAGGAATAAAAGAGTAATAGAAAAATTGAATGAGTATCTTGGAGAAGTGAGCATTGATTACAAAAAAGATGTTTTACCTTTAACTCCTTCCAACAATCCAACAGAAAGGCATATTGTTGTGGCTTATCAAAAAAAATCAGAGAAAATCCTTGGAGAAAAAGTTGATGATTTCTGGGCAGATATTTTTAAAATGGAAAAAGGAAAAGTGGAAAAATTGAGAAAAGAAAAGCCAGAGGATTTTCAGGAATTGTTGAGAAAAAAACTTATAAAATACGGTGGACCAGGGTATATAAAACCAGAACCACAAAATTTTCCTGTTTTTGATAAAGTGGTTGAAATGACAGAAAAAGCGGGGGGAATACCAATTGGAACATGGCTTGATGGAACAAATCCAGGAGAGGAAAATCCAGAGGAACTTGTTGAACTTTTGAAAAGTAAAAGAATAAGAGGGATAACAATAATACCCGAGAGAAACTGGAATATAAAAGAGCAGAAAGAGAGAGAAATAAAGGTGAAAAATCTTCATAAATTTATGGAAGTTTGCAGGAAAATGGAAATGCCTGTAATTTGTGGAACTGAAATGAATAAATTTGGTCAGCCATTTGTTGATAACTTCAAAACAGAAATTCTTTCAAAATATCTTCCTTATTTCCTGGAAAGTGCTGAGAAACTTTTCTTTAAAAAAATTTGACTAAGAATTAAATTGGAGTAAAATAATTAAGAAAGAAAGGAGGGGATGATGAAAGAGAAAGTTTTGCCAGTAATTTTGATTCTTATTATTCTTGGTGCAATTGGATTTATTGTAAAAAGGGCTGTTCCTCAGAAGCCCACATATACAATGGTTCTGGTGGATGTTCAGGCAAAAAAGATATTCAAAAAACCTGTAAAGGTGGGAACTACCATAAATTATCCTGTTGAATCTCCTTACAGTAAAAGTAAAACTGCTTATCCTGTCTATAAATGTATGAAATGCGGAGAAATTTTTGCTTTTGTTCCCTATGTTCCAAAGGGACCTGAGGATCCAAATGCTATGAATCCTGAACTTATGATGCCAAAATGTCCAAAATGTGGTGCTATTGAAGTGGTAGTTCCTGAAATCCCAGAAGGGAAAGAATATATAGATGTTCAGCAGCCAGAAATACCAATAGTAAAACCGTCTGTGAAATAGTTATTCAATTAAAGGGTCTGGAATTTTTGCTTTTTTAAAAGCAATTTCTCGCAATCGGCAACTATCACATTTCCCACATGGTTTTTTTGTATTTCTGTAGCAAGACCAAGTTATAGAAAAGTCAACTCCAAGTTCAACTCCTTTTTTCACAATTTCTGCTTTTGATAAATAAAGGAGAGGTGCTTCAATTTTTATTTTTTTCCCTTCAACTGTTTTTTTTGTAGATACATCCACCAGTTCCTGAAATTTTTTTACAAACACATCTCTGCAATCAGGATAACCTGAATAATCAATAGAATTTATACCGATAAATATATTCTCAGCATCTATGGTTTCAGCGTAAGCAACTGCAAGAGAAAGAAGTATTGTATTTCTTGCGGGAACATAAGTTGGTGGTATCCCTTTTGCCTTTTTGGGAATTTTAATTTCTCTTCTTGTAAGTGCTGATTTTGTCCATGAAAGGTCTATATTTAAAATAAGATGTTCCTTTGCTTTTAAAAACTTTGCCACCTTTTTTGCAGATTCAATTTCCTTTTTTGCCTTCTGCTTATAATCTACTGTAAGACAATAAATTTCATAACCTTCCCTTTTTGCTATAGTAGCAGATACCAGACTATCCATTCCTCCTGAAATTAAACATACAGCCCTTTTCATCTTTTCTCTCCCTTCTGGTTCGGTCAACTTCAGGGAATTTTCATTTGTCTTTTCTTTCCTTTTATATTATTATATCGAAAATTAAAATAAGAACAATTTTCTGCCAGTTAATAATTACCTCAGAGAATTATTTGAGATTGTAATAAGAGAAAACTCTCAAATGGGAGGAATAAAATGATGGGTCAAATTAGAAAGCCGTTTGAAGAAATTTTAGAATATTTAAAGGATAAAAAGAAAATAGTGATTATGGGATGTGGAGGATGTGCTACTATTTTTCATACAGGAGGAATAAAACAAGTATCTGAGATAGCAGAAACTTTAAGAAAAGAAGGGAAAGAAATAGTTGAAATTGGTCTTCCTTTTGGTGTATTTTGTTGCTATCTACCTATGAGTTCTATGTTTGTGGATAAGTATATAGAAGAGTTTAAAAGTTGTGATGCTGTATTAATGATGAGTTGTGGAGATGGTCTTCAAGTTGTAAGGAAATATTTAGAATCAAAAAATATTTTTAAACCTATATATCCTTCAAACAATGCATTGGGATTTTTCGGCGAAGGACCAGAGGAATTCTTAGAGAAATGTCAGGGATGTGGAGAATGTAAACTTGGGAAAACTGCTGGAATATGTCCTTTAACTCAATGTGCAAAAGGACTTCTAAATGGACCGTGTGGTGGAACAAGAGAAAATGGAAAATGTGAAGTTGACCCTGAAAAGGACTGTGCATGGTACTTGATATATAAGAGATTAAAGGAAATAGGAAAAGTTGAAGAAATTAAAAGAATAAATGAACCTCATAACTGGAACAAAACTGTAAGACCAAGAAAATTAAAGGTTGAACCTATCAATCTGCATGAAAAACTTAAGGAAACAAGGGAAGTAATTGAATCATTGGGGATAAAATAATTTAAAAAAGGAAGATGAGATGAGAA
>JAGHCG010000145.1 GCA_021160565.1 bacterium
TTTTAAATCTGTTTTTTAATGCTTCCATCCGTTCTTTTCTTCTTCCATCCATCCAGCCGGTTTCTCCATAGCCAAGAGCGTATGAATCATCGTGATAATTAATCCCTGTAAATGAAGGGTAATTTCTATATGTCTGTGCAAAAATCTGAATATGTCTGTACCTTCTGTTCTCATCCTCAGGAATACTATGGGCTAAATACCTGACAAAAGAAGGTCTTATAAAATGTGAAATTTTATCCTTTAAACACAATTCCAGAATTTGTTCTCTTTTTGCTGGATTATATGTTCTTTCAAAAGGCAAATAAAGAGAATATTTTTTTATAAAGTTTTTTATCTCTCTGTATCTGCTCTCTTTGAAAATGTCTCCTCCCTTTCTTCTGTGATAAAGTTCATCAAGAAATTCATAACTTCCACCCCCTTCTGTAAGTGCGTTTACATAATTAGATTCACTTTTTATTATGGTGGGAAGAGAGATTCCGGAAGAAAGAGGACTTATTAGTTTTGAAAAGAAATGATAGTCAAGCATAACAAGATGAGTTTGTAAAACAGGAGAAACAATTGTTATCGGATATGTTGCTTCTGCGCCTGTAGAGATAACTGCTTTTAAGATATATCTGCCAAGGGATATTCTGGAAGTGTCAAGAATAAAGGAAAAAGTTGAATATCTGTCAGAAGAAATATCAAGTTCTTTTAGGAATTTATTATCTAAAAAAATTTTAATTTTACCTTTGTAAAAATCACTCCCTTCCACAAAAACATTTAATTCTGCTTTTTCCCCCTGCAAAAAAACTGTTCTGTTTCTATCGGTAAAAATTGTAATGTTCGGGTTATGGGTTGAAATACCTATGATAAAATCACCATAAGGATTGGTATCAGGATTTAATTCCCCTTTTTCCGCGCAAACAATTTTCATTTTATAAACACTGTTTGGAAGAGGAGGAATTATAAAAGAATAAATGTTTTCAGATTCTTTTTTTAATGGAAGTGAAAACCAATAATTTTCGGTAGAGAAAGGGAATATATTTTTTAGATAACAGGTAAATAGCATATTTGATTTATCAACTTTCTGAATTCTTAAATATCCTTTTTCTCCTTTGCGGAAGAACACTTTATTTAGAGAAAAAGAAAAAAAACTGTACTTTGAAATATCTTTTTCCTTTTGAGAAAGAAGTAATAATCTATGAGGAAATCTGTGAAAGTCAGAATTTATTTCAAATTCTCCTTTTATTCTTCCAATCCACTCTCCCCCTCTGGTAATATGATAGAAAAATTTAATTTTCAATTTTTTCTTTTGGTTTTGTTCCTTAAATGGAATTATAATTTTCCCTTCTCTATATCCTTTAATACTGCCTGTTGCTTGAGTAGAAACATTGAATTCAGGGATTCTAAGATGGAGATTGATAAAAGAATTACTCACCGCCCTTACAGGTATTTCAATATTTTCATTTGAGAAACATACAGAAAAAGTTAAAAAAACAAAAAATAAAATTTTTATTTTCATTTTTAGAAAAAAACCAATCTATCCTCTTTCCAGGAAGTATATGCTGCCTCACACAACTGAACTGCCTTTTTCCCTTCTTCGCCATCTATAGGAGGTTTTTTATCATTTAAAATACTATCAGCAAAGTCATTCAATTCATTTTCAAAAACATTTTCTTCTATTTTCCCCTTTTCTGGTCTGAACAAAACTTCCCATTGTTTCCCCTTTCTGATTTTCACACCTTCATAACTTTTCACTTCAAGAAACCCTTTTTCTCCCACTATTTCTGCCACATCAGTAAGAGAAGGGAAATACGGCCTTCCTATTTTTTCAGGACCACTGAAAAGTGTCCATATTGTTACATACACACCATTTTTATACTCAACAAAAACCATCCCTCCATTTTCCACAGGGGAATCAGTCCAGTAATTTCCAAATTTTGCATATACACTTTTTATCTCACTTTTTACCCACCAGTTTAATCTATCAACTGTGTGAATTCCGTAGCCAATGAAAACTCCCATACTCAATTCTGGATTATGATACCAGGTATTTTTATCCACAAGGTTTAAATCCACTCCCATTATCCCCATACAAACTCTTACCATCAGTATTTTTCCTATTTCTCCTTTATCAATTGCTTCCTTCGCCACCCTATCCACAGGAAAATATCTTCTGCTATGACCCACCATTAATTTAACATTGTGTTTTTCTGCCTCTTTTATCATTAAATCACAATCGTTTACCTTAAGAGCCATTGGCTTTTCAACAAGGACATGTTTTCCTTCCCTTATAGCCATAAGGGTATGTTCTTTATGTAGACCGTGAGGAGTGGTAATTATTACTGCATCTATATCTTTTGCTCTTACAAGTTCTTCAATTCTTTTACATCTGATATTATACTTTTCTGCAAATTTTATTGCTCTTGTTCCCCCTGCTACAGCAATAAGTTCCAATTTTTCAATCTTTTCTACCGTCTGAGCGTGGACAACTGCCCAATCACCAGAGCCAATAATCCCAACTCTAATTTTCTTCTCCATAATTTCCTTTTGCTTCGTTATTTTTTAATTGTAAGGTCTTAAATCATGAATGTATTCATAGTAAACAATCCAGAGTTCCTGAAGTTTATCTATGGAAAACCATTCTACATGGCCGTCTCTATAAAGATGATTACTTCCTTCTGCAGGACAGTTAGCAAAGCCAATTGACCCTGCTTTTGAAACATTTGGATGGTTTGTGTACCACCAGCCAGTGTGAGTGCAAACAACGAAATCAGCGACAATTGGTTTATTTTGATAATGCCTTGTTCTGAGATATTTCCAGTTATACCATTTGTTTACAGCATATATATCCCACATCCCTGTATACATATAACTTGTTCCCAGCGATTTGTAAATTAATCTGTCACTTGGGCAGTGAAAAATCTGTTGGTCTTTTACATATCCTTTATTTACCAGAAGAGGTGTAAGCCCATTTATTGAAGAATACGTAAATGTGGTTGTGGAGTTAATGATATAATCGCTGACTGGATACCATTCATCATAGTCTTGAGCATACATTGCAATTGAAAGGCCAATCTGTTTCAGATTGTTCATACACACAGCCCTTCTTGCTCTTTCCCTTGCTCTGCTTAAAGCAGGCAACAGCATTGCTGCTAAAATCGCTATGATGGCCACCACCACCAGCAATTCTATCAGAGTAAATCCTTTTCTCTTTCCGCCAAAAAGCATAGTGGATGTTTTGCGCATTTTTCTCACCTCCTTTTTCTTCCTTTTTTCTTCTCTCATACTTCCCTCCTTTTTATTATTTTTAAACTTCTACAGATTCCATTTGTGAAATATCATAAAACTCTGGAGAAACTGCAATTTCTTCCTTAACACTCTTATCCATAATTAAATTTCGTACCATCTCTGATGCTTTTTTATACACAGTTTCATTTGGTATTATAACAACACCCTTTAAATTCTCTATGCCTGATATATTTTCTTTATTCTGAATAGCTGTGGTTAAAAA
>JAGHCG010000021.1 GCA_021160565.1 bacterium
ATGTAAAACCTGGCAATGAATTCATCCACTGAAATTTTGAATGTTTTATATTCATCAGACATTTTAACCAGTGTATCCACATATCTAATTTTTTTCTTTTCCAGATATTCAAGCAATTCAGTGTCAAATCTTTCTCCCTTTTCAATATATTGTTTTACAGTAGGAACATCATAACTTAAAAGCACCATTAATTTTCTTTTATTTTCTGAAACCCATTTTGTGAGTTTATCAAGAATAAACATTGTTGAACGTAAACCATAAGTGAGGTGTAACTTCTTTGCCTCTTCCATTCTTTTTCTTACATCAGAAGTTCTTAAATCCACTTTAATTCCAAAACCTTCAGCAATTTTCTCAAGAGTTTCAACAGGCGCTTCTCCACCTTCTCTTAAAGTGAAAAGGTGAACAACATGGTCATCTTTAAAAACATTGTAATAATATTCTTTATCAGCCAGTTTTCTTAAATCTTCTTCTGTTTTACATAATCCTGGAAGTTCAACAAATTCTCCTTTTTCAAAGTCATATCTCACATGTGCCCAGGGAAATCCATGAATTGGATATGTATTCTCTCCACTACCTCTTGGAAGGTCTCTATGCATCCATGCAACTCTTATCCATCTTGCTGCATCAATATTTCTCAAATGGTCATCATCCCAGATATTCAGAATTATATATTCAGCTGCAAGGTCTGTTTTTTCCACTCTCATTGCTCTTAAATATGCCTGATAAACTCCATATCCCCCAACTCCAAAATTTCTAATCGGTTCTCTGAAATGTGCTGCAAGAATTTCCTGCCATGTTTCTCCATCACTTACCTGGGCACACTGAGTAAAACTATTTCCATATGTATTTATTCTGCAGGGTTCCTCTCTGTAATTAATCATTTTTCTGTGTCCACCATGAGGTTCGTAAGTATATACTGAGAGAGTATTTTCCATTCCATCTCTGAAGACATAATCTTTCAAAACATAACCAAGTTCAGGGTCAAACTTTACAAATGATGGATGTTCAGGGTCAAGTAATCTTTCAACCTCTTCTGGATAATAAGCAGCAGTATAAAGTAATTCTTTCACATCCTTCAGCATTTTATCCCCCTTTTTTGGTGATTATACTTTAAAAGAAAATCTCCTGTAAAATTTTAGGAATTTAGGAAAAAACCTGGATATATGCCAAAATCCAGATTAAAAAGTAAATCTTCCCAAATTTTGTTTGGGATGATAAAATTTATAAGTATGAAAATATATGTTGGGACAAGTGGATGGCTTTATGACTGGAATGAAGGGAAGAATTTTGACTGGTTTGTCGAAAACTCACTTCTTAATTCTGTGGAATTGAATGCTTCCTTTTACAGATTTCCTTTTCCAAATCAAATAAATTCCTGGGCTAAAAAATGTAAAAATATAAGGTTTGCAATAAAAGTTCACAGAAAAATCACACATGTTTTGAGATTAAAAGAGGAAGCAAAAAGTGTCTGGTATGATTTTAAAAATTTATTTTCTCCTCTTGAAGATAAGATTGATTTTTATCTTTTTCAACTTCCACCTTCCTTTTCTATTGAATACTTAGAAAGAGTAAAAAAATTTTTTGAAAATGAAAAAAAAGAAAAAATAGCAATAGAATTCAGACATAAAACCTGGTTTGATGAAAAGGGGGTAAAAGAAATTGAAAAGATTGGAATTATTTTTGTAAGTGTTGACAGTCCCCAGATAAAATCATTCATTGTAAAAACAAAAGATACAATTTATTTGAGATTTCATGGTAGAACTGGCTGGTATAACCATAATTACTCAGAGGAAGAACTTTGGGAAATAAGTGAAAAGGTGAAAAAATTGAATCCTGAAAAAATTTACGCATATTTTAACAACAATCACAATATGCTTTCAAATGCTCAAGTATTCTTTCGCCTTCTTTCTGACCTCAATGGTTAAACATAATTTTTTAACAAAAGGGGCCTCAAATGAATAGTTATGAACTTTTAGGAAAAGAATTTAAATGTAAATATTGCGGGGAAATCCACAGAGTGAGTGTTAGATTTATTAAAAAAGGGAAAATAGAAGAAATTTCTGAAGTCTTAAAATATATACTTCAAAAAGATAAAATTTTTGTCCTTTCAGACAATATTACCTGGGAAGTAGCAGGAGAAAAAATAAAAGAAAAACTGAAAAATGTTGCTGCTGTGTCTTCTATGGTTTTACATCCAGAAGGTGAAAAAAGGGTTACAGCAAAGGAAGAATATCTGCGAGAAATAGAAAAAAAGATTTTTGATGAGAAACTCATAATTACAGTTGGTACAGGAACAATAACTGACCTCGGGAAATTGGTAGGTGATAAATATAATATTTCTGTTTTATCTTTTCCCACGGCTGCTTCAATGAATGGGTATACTTCTGGTGTTGCTGCTTATATAAAAGGGGGTGTGAAATTTACAGTTTCTGTTAAGCCAGCAGATGGTGTTTTTATGGATTATGAAATAATAAAAAATGCTCCTGTAGAATTAACAAAAGCAGGTTTTGCTGATAGTCTTGCAAAGAGTTTTGCCAATGCTGACTGGAAAACATCTTCCATTATTACTGGAGAAAGTTTCTGTCCTCTTCCATATAAAATTGTGAGTGAAGCGGAAAGGAAATATAAAGATAAAGGGAAACTGTTGCTCAGAAAGGATGAAAAATTGATTGAAAATCTTATGGAAGGACTTAATCTTGGTGGAATTTCAATGTTAATAGCAGGCAAATCTTCTCCTGCTTCTGGGGGAGAACATTTAATTTCTCATTTTCTTGATATGTATGCCCACCAGTATAAAAGAGAGATTTTTGCCTATCATGGGCTTCAGGTTGCATGCGGAATTTACATTTCTTCTTTACTTTATGAGAAAATAAAAAATCTGGATATGAGAGAAATAAAAGAAAGGATTGCCAGGACAAAAAATGATTATTCTAAAGAGTATGAAAAACTGGGGAAAATTTTTCCTTCCAGTAAAAGACTTTTGAAGAAAGAGTTTGAGAAAAAGGTGGGATTGCTTAAAATATTGAGAGAGAAATTGCCTGAAAAATGGGATAAGATAAAAAAAGAGGTATCCGGTATGGTGTATTCTCCTCAGGAAATAAAATTAATTTTCAAAAATGCTTCTATTCCTTTTCTGCTGAAAGATATAGGAGTGAGTGAGAACCTTATTCTGGATAACATAACACTTTCAAGATTTATAAGAGGAAGATTAACAATCCTTGATATTGCTGGAGAAACAGGAATCCTCAGAGATTTTATAAAAGAGTATATGGAGGAGAAATGAAAAATACAGTAATAGTGGCTCACAGAGGATTCAGTGGAATTTATCCCGAAAATACTCTTTTATCTTTTAAGAAGGCTGAAGAACTTGGAGCAGATGCAATTGAACTTGATGTGAGAGAAACAGAGGATGGAGAGATTATCGTGATACATGATGAGAAAGTGGATAGAACCACTGATGGAACTGGATTTGTGAGAGAATTGAAATGGGAAGATATTAAAAAACTTGATGCTGGAAAATGGAAAGGAAATTTTGAAAATGTAAAAATTCCTCTGTTGAGAGAGGTTTTTGATTGTGTAAGTGAAAAGATTAAAATTCTGATTGAAATAAAAGAAGCAGATGTGGAAAAGGTGATAGAAATTATAAAAGAAAAAAAGAGAGAAAAAGGTGTTATTATTGGCTCTTTCAATCTGGAATATCTTATTGAAATAAGGAAAGTAGCCTCAGAAATTCCTTTATGTTTTATAACATTCTCATTTCCTCAATCTCTGGAAACTCTGATTAAGAATGGAATTCAGATGGTGAGTATAAACCATACTCATCTGGATTCTTCAAAATTTAAAAAACTTCTTCTTTGTGGATTTGGTGTAATTGTGTGGACAGTGGATGAGGAAAAGGATATGAAAAGGATGCTTGAAGAGGGAATTAAC